>JAAYNE010000144.1 GCA_012521015.1 Clostridiaceae bacterium
AAATTAAAATATTGATATTAGTCAACATGAAAGTGAGTGCAGATTATGAATTTAAATTCCTGCAAAATACCCGCAAATTATAAAACTTCGTTAAATCTTAAGAATACAGAAATCGCCATTAAAAAAATTAAGGATTTCTTTGAGAACGCTTTGGCTTTAGAGTTAAATCTCACCCGAGTTTCGGCTCCGCTTTTTGTGCGGCCCGAGTCAGGCTTAAACGATAATCTAAGCGGCGTTGAAAGACCCGTCTCCTTTGACGCAAAGTATATAGATCAAGCAACCGTGGAGATTGTACAATCCCTTGCCAAGTGGAAAAGGATGGCTTTGGGCCGGTATGGCTTTCATCTTGGTGAAGGCCTTTATACCGACATGAACGCAATACGCCGTGACGAAGATCCCGATAATCTCCATTCCATTTATGTTGATCAATGGGACTGGGAGTTGATTATTTCCAAAGAAGATCGCAATATGGAAACATTGAAGAATTGTGTTGAGCGAATATATAATGTCTTCAAGCGTACAGAGGACTATATCGTTAGCGAGTATCCTGTTTTACCCCGGTATTTATCCGATAAAATAACTTTCATAACTGCTCAGGAGTTGGAGGATCTTTATCCCGATTATACTCCAAAAGAACGCGAATATGCCTTTACTAAAGCACACGGATCAACCTGCCTTATGCAAATAGGAGATAAGCTTACATCCGGAAAACCTCACGATTCCAGAGCTCCTGACTATGATGATTGGAGCCTTAACTGCGATATTATTTTTTATTACCCGGTACTGGATACTGCCTTTGAGGTATCTTCCATGGGCATTCGTGTGGATGAAGATTCTTTACGTTCTCAGCTTAAAAAGGCCGGGTGTGAAGACAGAAGCCAATTGCCCTTCCACAGTGATATTCTCAATAGAAGACTTCCTTATACGGTGGGCGGCGGCCTTGGCCAGTCCCGTATTTGCATGTTCCTCCTGGGAAAGGCTCATGTTGGCGAAGTTCAGGCATCTATATGGCCTGATGATATGCAAAAAAGCTGCCATGAAAATGGCATAATTCTTCTTTGATGAAGCCTTTAATAGCTGCAACCCATGTAGTCCCTGGGTAACGTAGGACATTTTTACTATTGCATAAAATAGAATAACTTGATATTATAATTAAATCTTATTATTTTTTTACATATTAGCAAATATTGTGATTGGTAAAATTTATTGTGAAACTTGACATAAGCCGATAAAAAAATTAAAATTCACTTATAGATGATAATATGGGGGGAACTAGATATGAAAGCTACCGGAATGATTCGAAGTCTTGACCAATTAGGCAGAATTGTTATACCTATTGAGTTAAGACGAGTTTTAGACATAGCCATTGGAGATGGCTTGGAGTTTTATTCTGATGAAAACACCATTGTTTTAAAAAAATATGAACCTGCCTGCATTTTTTGCAACAATGCAAAAGACATTAAGGTTTATAGAGGAAAAAACGTTTGTGGTGAATGTTACTCTGAGTTAAAAAAGTCAGTATAGAGTATTTGTTGGAAATGACTGCCCTAAGGCAGTCTTTTTTTTATTAGCTCTCATTTTCTTTATTATGGCTTATCTTCAGGGGCTTTTTGTATCTATTTTGTTAAAGCAACATTTAAAACTCTGTTTTTGAAAGACCAATATAATACTCTCCCAAAAGAAGATCCTCTGCAGTGGTAAGCTTAATATTCCTGCTATTCCCCTCGAACATATAAACCCTAAAACCTGCAGATTCTGCCAGCCCTGCGTCATCAGTTCCAAAGATACCTTTTTTCTTTGCATTTTCATATGCCTCTATTATAATGTTTTTCTTAAAAGACTGAGGCGTTTGTGCATGCCAAATGGATATTCTATCCGGTGTTGACAAAACCGCATTCTTACTATCGACAATTTTTATAGTATCCCTGGCAGGTAAGCCGGTACATGCTGCACCATACTCTTTGACGTTCTTTATACTGTTTTCAATAATCTTTCCATCCACAAAAGGCCTTGCTCCATCATGGATAAG
>JAAYNE010000145.1 GCA_012521015.1 Clostridiaceae bacterium
CAATCAACATTTCAGTCTGCAAAATATCAATCTGAACATTCCGTCAGGCTCAACCGTTGCTCTGATCGGTTCAACCGGTTCGGCAAAATCCACTCTGGTTCACCTTATTCCGCGTTTATATGATGTTTTTGACGGTGAGATTAGTGTAGGCGGTATACCGATTAAAGAATATCGTATTTCAACTTTACGGGATCAGGTCGCGATTGTTTTACAAGAGAACACATTATTTTCGGGTACGATCAGATCTAATATGAAATGGGGTAATCCTCAGGCTTCGGATCAGGAGATAATCCGAGCTTTGGAGATAAGTCAGGCGGCAGACTTTGTTTTGAATCGACCGGAAGGTTTATCGGCAAAAGTCGAAAGAGGCGGTGCTAATTTCTCGGGTGGTCAAAGACAAAGATTATGTATAGCCAGAACTTTACTTAAAAATCCGAAAATTATGATATTTGATGATTCTACATCTGCGGTCGATATGACAACCGAAGCCAAAATCAGAAAGGAACTCAATAAGTTTAACCCTGATTTAACCAAAATAATCATTGCCCAACGTATTTCATCCATTCAAAACGCCGATCAGATTATTGTCCTGGATAACGGAAAAATTTCCGGCACCGGAACCCATACTGAATTGTTGGCAGATAATCGTATTTATCAGGAAATCTATGAATCACAACAGAAGGGAATGGCAGCAGGATGAATAAGCGTATGAAGCCTCGCAGTACATCTAGTACGGTCAAAAGATTATTCCGATATATGGATAAATATCGTGCATTTTTAATTATTGCAATTATTGTCATAGGATTATCATCGCTCGGCGCAATTTTGGGCAACTATATGATCAGACCGATTATCAATTCTTTAGTAGCAGGTGAAGGTATTGCAACTTTAGCGAAACAAGTTTTGCTCACTACGCTGATTTATTTTATATCAGTAATTGGCGAATATATGGCAGGACGCTTATTTGTCTATTGTGCGGAGAATACGACCGCCAATATCCGACATGATGTTTTTAGCCATATTCAAACCTTACCCGTCAAATATTTTGACCGTAGAGAGCATGGTGATTTAATGTCTGCGATGACCAATGACGTGGATAATGTCGCAATTGCTTTAGGTCAATCTTTATCCAATATTGTTCGTAGTGTTTTAATGTTTCTCGGAACAATTATAATGATGTTCATTTTGAGTCCGATGTTATCTGTTATTAATATTATTTTACTTGGTCTTTTATATTTTGCTGTGAAAATTGTGGCAAGCAAAAGTTCAAAAGCATTCAGGTTGCGACAAGCTACCTTAGCTAATCTTAACGGTTTTATAGAAGAGTATATGAGTGGTCAAAAAGTTATTAAAGTATATAATCATGAAAATGAAACAATAGAAGATTTTTCAGAACATAATGAAAAATTATTTGAGGAAGCAACCAAGGCGGATACTTATGCGACATTAATGTTTCCTTTAACCGGAAATCTCACTTATGTCGTATTCAGTATTATTGCAATGATTGGCTCATATATGACAATTAACGGTGTTTTTGCCATGGACATTGGTACACTTGCTTCATATTTGAATTTCACGCGCAACGTATCAAGACCGGTCACGAATATTGCTAATCAGTTTAACATGATTGTTGCTGCTCTGGCAGGTGCAGAGAGAATATTTGATATTTTGGATGCAGAGCCAGAAATTGATGATGGTCAAGTTAAAATCGTAACCGATCGAAAAGGTCGATGCTATTGGTATGTACCACCTACGCTTTATGATTGCCAAGCAATCATAGCTAGAACAGAAAAAATGCGTCAAGTTAATTTACCGGATCCGGAATTTGCCGAACGTTATCCCGGATGTCTGGTACCCTTGCGAGGAGATTTGCGTTTTGTCAATGTTTCATTCGGCTATGATGAAACACATGATCCGGTTTTGAAAGATGTTTCATTCTATGCAAAACCCGGTCAACGTTTGGCATTTGTCGGAACTACCGGTGCAGGCAAAACTACAATTACTAATTTAATTAACCGTTTTTATGAAATTAGTAAAGGAAATATTTACTTTGACGGAATCGATATTAGAGATATTAAAAAACAAGATTTACGCCATCAATTAGGTATAGTTTTGCAAGAAGTGCATCTCTTTGAGGATACGGTTAAAGAGAATATCCGCTATGGTCGTTTAACTGCAACGGATGAAGAAATTGTCGCAGCTGCTAAAGCGGCAAATGCCCATGAATTAATTCTGCAACTGAATGAAGGCTATGACACGATGTTGACAACAGATGGCTTAAATTTATCACAAGGTCAAAGACAATTGATTTCTATTGCCAGAGCTGCAGTCAATGATCCACCGATTCTTATTTTGGATGAAGCGACCAGTTCGGTAGACACAAGAACTGAGAGTTTAATAGGTCAGGGGATGGACGAAATTATGCAAGACAGAACAGTCTTTGCAATTGCTCACAGGCTTTCAACAGTCCGTCATTCCAACGCAATATTAGTTTTAGAAAACGGCTTAATCATTGAAAGAGGTGAACATCAGGAACTAATGGACCTCAAGAGACGTTATTATGAGTTCAATACGGGTATCATCGAATTGGAATAGATATTGCGATCATAAACCTAATTGAGTCAGTTTTTCGTTTTTGATGCGGTTGACTTCAAATTTTACTTTTTCAATATCGAGTGTTTTGTATTCACCGTTTCGATATAAGATTTGTCCGTCAACCATTGTGAGATAAACGTTTTTCATGTTTGCTGAGTATATTATATTGGTAGCCAAATCATAAACCGGTTGCATATTGGGTGTATCCAGATCAAAAATTACAAGATCTGCCGCATTGCCTTCTTTGATTAGACCGCAATTTTTTCTGCCTTGGGCATTTGCTCCGTTGATTGTAATCATTTGCAACAGTTGTTCAGGTTTTAATAATTTAGGATCTTTTTTGAGTCCTTTTTGGACTAATGCAGCTAAACGAGTTTCCTGTAAAATATCTAAATCGTTGTTGCTTGCGGCTCCGTCGGTACCTATACAAACAGTGACACCGAAATCCAACCATTTGCCAACCGAAGCAAAACCGCTGCCTAGTTTCATATTGCTGGCAGGGTTGTGGACTAATACAGCATCGTTTTGTTGAATTATTTTTAAATCCTTTTCCTCTACGTAAACGCCATGTGCCAGAATACATTTCTGTTGAAAAACACCTAGATCAAAAAAGTATTCAGTGGGTGTTTTTCCATAATGACGTTGTTTACACTCTTCGTGTTCGAATGCTGTTTCAGATAAATGTAATTGAATAATAAGATTATTATTTACAGCAAATTCCAGTAATTGAAGAACTTGTTCCGGATAAGAAGTGTATTCAGCATGAATACCGGCATCGGCAATGATTTTTCGTGAGGGATTGCTTTTCATATAATCTAACAAAAATATTTCATCACGATATGCTTCGGTTTTGGCAAACTTTACTCCCGGTCCGAAATCCGTGATCGCATTACACAGATTGGCTTTGATTTCTACCTCGTCAATTGCTTTGACAATGCCGGGTATTCGCATATACATATCGGAAAAAGAAACTGTGCCGGAAGCCAAAAATTCACTTAAGCCTAAGAGGGTTCCCCAATAAGTGTCTTCAGCTGTTAAAAGATTTTCGAAAGGAAAAATTTTAGTGAAAAGCCAGTCCTGTAAACTTAATCCTTCACCATATCCGCGTAGCAAAGTCATCGGTACATGACTATGCATATTATAAAAACCGGGCAGAACAGCTTTATTTTTTCCATCAATTATTTCCGGATTATGTTCAAAATTACACTCGAAAAAGAAATCATCAAAATTATCATTGGTACTTGGTCTGATTTTTTCAATCATATTGTCTTTAATCAGTATATCCATGTTTTTCTGATGAACGAAATTGTGATCCAGATAATCAATATTTTTCAATAGGAACATTTTTGATCTCTTTCAAATAAATTTTAAGGCTCAGGATCCGGTGTGACCGGTTCGGGAACATTAGGTTCTGGTTCCGGATCAATAGGTGGTGGATCAGTAAATGATTCGGTCGGTTTAGTCGGCTCGATTGATTCAGTTGGTTCTAAAGTTGTAGTTGATGTACTTTGGACTTCAGACGGTTCGATAGGCGTTGTCGGGATTGCCTGAGAAGTAGTTGCTTCCGTTGTGGTAGTCGGTTGAGTTTGAGCATGAGAATTACATCTGCTTAAAGGATTTGCAGCCGAACCATCAATTAATGAAGCAATAAAAGCATTTGGACAATTTTCAGTTGCTAATAAACCGGTATCACCGCACACTAGTGTTTCGGTTATTCCTACAGGTCGGGTAAAATCTTTATCTGCTAAGCCGAAATGAATTTTTGTCATACAAGCGTTCCAAATATCGGATGCGTTGTTGAAATCGACTTCCGGAATTTCGATTTTTCTGCCGTTTATATTATCGTACCCATACCAGACAGCTGCGGTATAGTATGGAGTATAGCCACAAAACCAGACATCAATCGCATCTTCCGAAGTTCCGGTTTTGCCTGCTGCATGAATATTATCGGGTTTGGCTCCACTGGATTCAGCAACTTTTTCCAGATTTTTGGTTAAAACATAAGCAGAACTCGGATTATAGACTGCTGTTTGGGGCGGTGAGATATTATCTAAAAGTACAGTTCCGTCATGTCTCAATACTCTGGTATATGAGGTAGGTTCAACGTAAATTCCTTCATTAGCCAGGACACTATAGGCACCTGCCATTTCTAATGTACTGACGCCTACGGATAATCCGCCGAGAGCAGTGGAAGGGTATTGTTCATCCATGCGATTAATTCCGCTCATTTTTAGATAAGTCAGGCCGAGTTCGGGAGTTACGGTATTGATAAATAGATCTGCTGCAATCGTATTTGTTGAATTAACCAGAGCCTTTTCCAATGTCATGTTGCCGAGATAATCCTTATAGAAATTTTCAGGGTAAGGATTTTCCGGATTACCCGGATCCAAATATACAGCTTGATCATTGAAAATAGTTGCATCACTAATTAAATCTAAATCAAGTGCCGGACCGTAGACAACCAAAGGTTTGATTGCAGATGCCGGTTGTCTTTTGGCACTGGTTGCTCGATTAAAAATAAAATTATTTTTCTTTTCACCAAAGCCTCCGACCATTCCTCGAATACGTCCAGGATCATTCAAATTATTTTCCAAAACAGTGATCCCAGCTTGCGGAGATTCTGGACTATCCGGAATTTGTGAAGGATCTTTTGATATTAAATCAGGATTTTTAAAAACTTCTTCCAATTTGCTTTGTACGTCAGGATCCATTGTGGTTTCTATAACTAAACTTTGGTTAAAGACGGTCAAGGATGCCATTTCAGGACTATAACCGCTCTTAGTGATCAAATCCGCGATTACTTCATTGATAGCGTATTCAACGAACCAATTATAAATATCGGTATCTGCTTTACTTACATAGCTAAAATCGAAAATCAGTTCCGAATTAAGTGATTCTTCATATTCTTCCGGGGTAATTATGCCGAGTTCATCCATTTTACTTAAAATAGTCCGCATACGGCGCAAACCATTTCTGCGTCCATGTTCGGTCAACGGATTATAGATAGCCGGTTGGTTAGGAATGCCGGCTAAAAATGCAGATTCCAACAAATTAAGCTCAGAGGCATTTTTATTAAAATAAGTTTGTGCTGCGGCACCAATACCGACAATGTTGTTCGCCATAGGTACCAGATTAAGATATAGCTCAAGAATTCCTTCTTTTGAGAAAGTTTTTTCCAATTCGATAGCGGAATACCATTCTTGAATTTTTCTTTGGGCTGAAATATCGTCTGCACCGGAAATCATTTTTACAGTTTGTTGAGTTATTGAAGAACCGCCATGTGTAGGAGTGCCTCCGTTAGCAATTGCACTGATGACCGAACTGGCAATTCTTTTCGCATCGATTCCGGGATGGCTTTTAAAACGTTCATCTTCAATTGCAATAAAAGCATCATCAATATAAGTATGCTGAATATCATCATAAGATATATATTCTCTTTTTACGTGAGATGAGCCGGACAATTCAGCAATCATATCTCCGTTTTTATCTAGGAGAACCGTGTTTTCTTCAAAGTTTCTCATATCAGTAACTGCAACCGGATTTGCTGTTGAAATATAACCAGCCAGCATGCCGCTGCCAAATCCTGTTATTAAAAAACCGATTGTTAAGACAAAAATAAGAATAATTTTTAAGCTACACGAAGCTATATAAGATAAAGTTCCTAAAAAAGAATTAGGTTTGGCTTGCTTTGAGGGTTTGCCCTTCACACGTTTTTTTAAATCTAATTTTGATTTTACTTTGCGCCTAGCTATTCTTGATTCTATTCGATTATTCTTATTTTCAGTCATGAAACACCTTTGTTTATACATAATTTATGTATATAATATATGATTATAATAATTATTATTGAGTCAAACAAGCTAGAGCAATAATCTGACCCTCAGTGTGAACATTATATGTAAAAAAGCATTGAATTGATTAGAGGTTTTAACAGAAAACATATTTTTAGTGCAAAGTACAATAAAATATCAGTGTTTTTTGGTTGAAATATGACATTTTAGCTTGGACAAAGTGAAAAAGCAGTAATATAATTGTTTTTATTATATATTGGTTTAAGATAATTTGATTACAGTAAGTAACATTTTATGTAATATATATATTATATGATATACAGAGATTAAAATATTTTTAAATAATGATCTCGAAAGGATAAATGATTACCGATAATGGTAATTGGAGGTTTTATGAATAACTCTCAACATAATCCGATATTCGGTAAACTTAAGAAGATACTTAATCAAATGCCAAGTGGTATTTTGAAAAGAGTTTTTCTATACGGTCTTCCGGTGTTATCAGCGATTTTAATAATAACTGTTGTTGCAACGTCAATATTAGTTAAACCGAATCAGGATAATATCGATTTAGAAAAAAACGAAAAAGAAATCTCTCAAGTGAAAATTGAGCCGTTGGCAAAAGTCACAATTTCTGAATACGTAGAAAAAGATTTAGCCCAAATTAAAAGAGACAGTAACCCCTTGGCTTTACAAGAATTAATTGAAAGCGGAACGGGTGTTGAATTAGAAGAAAAAGATACGATCAGCATCGGTGAAATCCATGCCAGTGTAGAAGTTTCTGAAGTTGAAGTAATTGAATCTGAAGATGTTGAAACAGAAGATGCTCAACAAGAAATTGAGAATGAAGATGGTGTCAATAATGTCAATAATAATGAAGACGAGAGTGTTGAAGAACAAGCTCCTGCAGTTTCTGAATATGAAGAAACTTGGGTCTATAAATATGTCAATACTTCAGTTTTATTAAATATCAGAGAAACGCCATCATTTGCTGCTGCAGTAATCGGTACATTAGAACAAGGCGATAAAGTTACCGAGATTTCAACAAATCACGAATGGTCAGAAATTTTGTTGAATGAGGGAAAAGTCGGTTATGTATACAATCAGTTTTTAACTGTTGAATATGTTGCTCCTGCTGCAGAACCTGTTCCTGAAGTTACGGTTAATCAAGCAGATTTTGAAGCTTTGTCAGGAACTATGTACATAGGTGTTGGTGCAGCTAATTTAAGATCTGAAGCAAATACAAGTTCACATATTAACAATACACTTTATTACGGTGCACCTGTTTATTTACAAGGATATGCCGGTGGTTGGTATTCAGTTTCCGATGATAGCGGTTCAAGCGGATATATAAGAGAAGATCTTTTGCGTGATGACCCTGTACCACAAGAAGAAATTGATGCGCTAAGAGCTTCCTCAGAAATTCCGGCAGAAACAACAACGCCGGTTTCAACCGAAGAGCCTACTTCGGCTGAAACACCTGCTCCGACTGAAGCACCTGCTCCAACTGAAGCACCTGCTCCGACTGAAGCACCTGCTCCAACTGAAGCACCTGCTCCGGCTGAGCCTGTAGCACCGGGCGGAAGTGGTGGTGTTGCGGCTGCACAAATTGCGGCAAGTAAAGTAGGCTTACCATATGTTTATGCTACAGCCGGTCCCAATACTTTTGACTGTTCAGGTTTAGTACAATTTGCGGTAATCCAAGCCGGTGGTTCAATTAGCAGATCAGCAGCCAGTCAGGCAAATGACGGTATCGCTGTTCCTTTCTCATACGGAGATTATTCGGCCTTAGCTCCGGGTGATGTATTGTGCTTTGCTTTCAATGGTGGTGGTGTAAGCCATTCAGGTATGTATCTTGGTGGAGGACAATTTGTCCATGCAATGAATCCGAGTGATGGTATTCAAATCAATTCATTGAGTGGTTATTGGGCAAGTTCATTAGCATATGTACGGCGTGTTTTCTATTAATTTTCTATTGAAAGATAATCAGAAAAGTAGCTAATTTAATAAGTAACTTATTGATAAAAACAGTCTATGCACTTTGGTAGACTGTTTTTTAGTACCGCTAATATATACACTCCCGGATATGTAGAGTTGGCCATTCGATAAATATAACAAATACAGGAATAGAAATAAATATTAGTTGGCTCACAAATTCTTTTCAAGTTGTTTTACACTTTGGTTAATACTCTGTTCAGCGGTTTGCTCAGAATTTCTGCAGTTAAGTAACCTAAAACGACTGAAACAATGTCTTTGAATATGAAAGGAACAGAACCGTTAATTGTCGCGATAATGAGGCTCATACCAGTTCTTGCTGCCAACCAGACAATTCCAAGTAAATGACAACAGAATAGACCTGCCAGGGATAGCAAAATAACCCATATATATGTGCTGAGAGATTTATTTTTTTGGATCAAATTACCGGCAAGACCGATTAAAATAATCATCGGTATGAAACCTATTAAATAACCACCTGTCGGTCCCACAAGTTTTGCCGGACCAGAACCGAAATTGGAAAAAACCGGTAAGCCGATTAAACCTAAGATCAAATAGGCCCCGACGACAAATGTTCCCAATTTTAGCCCCAGGAGGAATCCGATTAAAGCAAGTGCATAGGTTTGCATTGTAACAGGAATTCCGCCCGGAAGATTGAAAGATATTTGTGTACAAACAACTAAAGTCGCAATCATTAAAGCACAGATTGTGATTTGTCGAATAGATAATTTTGAATTTGTCATCTTTTTCTTTCTTTCATTTTAGAATACTTTTTGTTGTATTCAAGTTTAGATTTTTTATTATTTAATTTATTCTTCGTACAATTCATCTTTTGCAGTTATTCAATTCTTTAGCTTGAAAATTTTGCTTATTTTAAAAGCATCATTCTTTGTGTAAAGTGGCTTCGCCGTGATTGATTGTTTCGATTGAGCCATCTTTAAGTTCAACCATAAGTTCAAATTCTTCGTCAATACCTAGAACTTTAGCTTGCAATATCTTATTGTTATGCCGAATATCTACAACCTTATTAGTCAGAATAGATTTTTTCCGAAATATTTTTAAAGCTTGTTTCGAATTATTCGGGTTGGCATATACCTCCCATTGATTCAAAAATTCAGCAATGATGCTGTTTCTTAACCCGGAGCGTTTTTCGGCAATTGAATAAATGGCAGTCGCTGTATTGGCTATTTGTTCGGGAAAATCGTTTTTGGGTTGATATACATTTACTCCCACGCCGACAACCAGATATGAAATTGTCCTGGTTTCGAAATCCAGTTCAGCTTCACTTAAAATTCCAGCAATTTTTTTATCATTGAGATAAATATCATTGACCCATTTAATTCCTGTGTTTTTCCCGGATACTTTATCTATTGCTTTTGCTAAAGCTACTGCCGCCAGTGCCGGACTTTTTTGACCAAGACCATAATCTTGATGCGGTCTAATTAATAAACTGAAATAAATGCCTGTTCCCGGAGGTGAAAAAAAATCTCTTCCCCTCCGTCCACGTCCGTTCTCTTGGGCATTAGCAACAATCAATGTCCCTGAAACTGCATCTCCACGCGCTTTTGTTTTGAGAATATTGTTTGTGGAATCAATAGTATCAAAAACCTCAATTTTGTAGGCATCAGGATTATTCAGTTTAAGGCTGATGCCGGTTGCAGAAAGTTGATCCTGCTCCTGCTGTAATTGATAACCTCTGCCGGTTACTGACTGAATCGAATATCCTGCGGTTTGTAGTTTTTTGATCGCACGCCAAATGGTGTTTCGGCTGACCTTTGCTTGCCGTGCTAAATTACCGCCGGAAATCCATTTGCCCGTATTGGATTCCAATTCTTGTAATACGAAAATTTCAGTATTGTTTATAATTTCTTGCTCAATAGTTTCATCCATATTATTTTTTGCAAATTTTATTTGATATCAAATTTACTTTCTGTTTAGTTCGAAATTTTATTTAAAAGTTAAAGTAAAAACAATTTTTTCTAATTGACGAGTAGAACTATTCTTAACTAATAAATATATTACTGTGAAAATTAACATTGTCAACATAAAAAATAAAAAATAGTGACAATATAACAACAAATTTAAGCTTTTTTCTCATAAAATGAATGAGAATGTTCTGTAACAATGGTATTAGAAAAATTTCTGTGTTATGAATAGAAATAATGGAATTAATTTTCGTATAGTATAATTAATCTGAAAACCGACACAAGACGATAAAGGAGTTATAAACATCGACTTCAAAATTGAAAGTACATGCTTATTCTTGTATCAAAAGGATAAACAAATGAGTGATATTAAATACGAAAAATCGTGTGGAGCAATTGTATTTACACGCATAAATGATGAAATAAAATATCTTCTGGTTAAACAACAGGCAGGCTTTTATAGTTTTCCCAAAGGGCATGCTGAAAACAATGAAACTGAAATTGAAACCGCTCTCCGAGAAATTAATGAAGAAACGGGATTGAATCCGAAAATTCTTGATGGATTCAAAGTATCTGATGAGTATCCGTTGCCGGATAAAGAAAACACAATTAAACAGGTAGTGTATTTTTTGGCGGAATATCAAGATAACCAAGATCAGAAGCTTGTAGCTCAAGAAGATGAAATAATAAAAATTGATTTATTGACCTACGAAGAGGCATTCAAGATTTTCAATTGGGATAGCCAAAGAAGCATCCTCAAAGCAGCAAACAACTTTTTGTTAAGCAATCATTAAGAATTTAACTAATCGAATTTTTAAAATTTCCCAACCTGTAAAAAAGCACTATATCCGAGCTATAAATAGCGTTTGACAAATTAAAAATCCGGTGATAGTATGGTTAAGCACTAAAGAGAGCAAGCCAAACGCTCGTGTGGCGGAACTGGCAGACGCAACGGACTTAAAATCCGTCGAACTAAACATTCGTGCCGGTTCGAGTCCGGCCACGAGCACCAATTTTAGAGTTTGTTCTCAGCATTAAAAAGAAAAACAATTGTTTTACCGGATTCTGCAATAATTCAAATAATTAGTAATTGTTGATCATTGATTATTTAAGAGTTATGATTTATATCATAATTATATGAAGAATATTAGTTAATGAGTTAATAATTAAATACCGCGGAGTGGAGCAGCTGGTAGCTTGTCGGGCTCATAACCCGGAGGTCGCAGGTTCGAATCCTGCCTCCGCAACCAATCTGGAATGCAGTTATTGATACAATTTCTTGTATCGGTAGCTGCGTTCTTTTATTTTGAGTCTATTTTCTGTCCTGTTCAGGGCGGGCGGCATGTTTGTCCACAGCGTTTCATCGGCAACTCCTTCCTTTGTCCACTGAAGAAGTCTTACCACTTTCCCCTTGGACAGAAGTGATAATTTTGAGTAGTTTTTCTGCTGACCTATATTGGATATAGGGCGTTAAATATTTCTCCTCTCACTCTGCAGGCAGGAAAAAGAGCGTTTTTGAACAGGGAAAAGAAATCTCTTTGATAAAAAAGTAAAACGCCCTAAGTTGAACTTAAAGCGTCGGTTTTTACACACTTCCGGGCGAGTTTTTATTTTGTAGCAGCTTGTAGCAGGATTTTCTATATAGCCTGCTATTTCGTCTAAATATCAGCCTATATTAACAAAGATGTAGTAGAATTGCCGATCGTCTTTAGTTGTTTCTGAACGACATTCACCAAACTTTTTGCATATTTCGTGATTAAAGTTTCTGTTGTTTTAAGAAAAGAGACCATTCTTACGAAAGGGGGGGATGCAATGATCAGAAAATTCATATCAGTCATATTTAAAAGCGGAGTGAAATCTGAATGAGCCAGACTGAACTACCATAGGAGGGTGCGAATCTTGTCGATTATAGCTATGAAAGCCGCAATCCTAGTCAAGTCGAAAGTAATGAATCTGTCTGCAACCTTGATTTCTTCATTGACTAGGGATTTTACACTCCTATAGGATCTTCTTTTAAGATCTTCAATTGCAAACTTTTTGGATAGGTTAGGATTTGGGTATAGGGGTTTTCCGATCAAGATAAAATATCGTGGTTTTCCGGTCAACCACCTTTGTTTACCCTTGCGAGATTTTACTAATCTGATGGCCATTGGCAAAATTGCTTTATTCTCCTTTATGGCAAAATAGAAAGCACCATTTCGGAAGTCCCTCAAACCTTGAAAATTCTTTAACAAATATCCTTCAGGGAAAAAATGGACAATATTATTTTGCTTTAACTTATGCTGAATTGCCTCAACAAAATCTTTGGCTGAAGAAAAAGTATTCGGTGTTGGAATGACTCCCAGTAGTTTAAGGATTTTCCCAATGACCGGCAGTTGAAAATTGGCTGAGGTTGATACGAATGAAACATCTTCCGGGGAAAGGGCGACCGCTGCCATGCTTGAATCCATGTTGTGGATATGGTTCATGATGCTGATTCCACCCTCATCATCGAGCAGGACAAGATTTTTCCTGCCTTTAACTTTTAAACCATAGAGGATAAAAAGAATCACATAAGCGATAAAACTTGCGAATTTTTTGGCCTGTCTAGTGAAGAAAACCCGGATTTTGCCCGGAAGCCTGGGTTTAGTAAGTTTTTTCTTTTCTTTTTGCGATTTTATTTTGTCTTGGTGGTGAGGAACATCTTCTTTCGGATATCCATCTTGCTTTTGTTTTTCAAGTGCATCTCGGTAGAGTTTAACTAGATCTTGAATTGTATTTTCCACCCTCATTCCATCTGCTTTTTCAGCATATTTTTTCGAATATGATAATTTTTCTGCCGGATTATCTATCCAATATTCAATTTTTTCAGCCAAAGAAGAGGAATCACCGGCAGTGAAGAGGGAATTTTCAGTTAAGGAAAAGCTATTGGTTGCTGACAATTTTGAGTCGGAGATGACCGGGACCAATCCACAGGCCATGGCTTCCAGACAAGAGATCCCTTCAATTTCAGCATCAGAAGCGTGGATGTATAAATCAGCCTGGTTCATAAGTTTTACCAGATCTTTTTGCGAATAAAAATTAAAGATTGGCTTGTTAGTCAAGTCCTTGCTTAGCTCTTCTAAGTTTTCCTGCTTAGGTCCTTGTCCGGCAAAAACAAGCTGTATTTTGTCTTTATACTTGCTTTGTTTAACAGCCTCGATCACGAGGTCCTGTCGTTTTTCGCCGGATAAGCGACCCACTGTTAAAATCAAAAATTTGTCTTCGAATTGCTTGGCTCGCTCAACTTGCATGGGTTTAAAAATATTGCTTACTCCATTCGAGATAACTCTTACTTCAGCCTTGTAATCGTGGGCGGTAAGTTGGTCGGCGATCATCCGGCTTGGAGCATGAATGTAGTTGAATTTGCTATAAAAGTGTTTACGGAAATCACGATATAATCGGTTGTTAATTTTATCATTTGTGCCCAGTCCGATTGAGTAGGTGATATTTTGTGGTTGGAGATGGAAGGAGGCTACGGTTGTAATACCCATCTGACGAGCTATCTTCTCACCCTTAATACAAAAAGGAGTAGGTAGGTGGAAGTGGATAATGTCTGCTCCATTAAAGGCTTCAAAATATTTACTGTCATCCGGCTTGGCAAATGTGAAACCTTGCGCGTCAACCAGGTGTTGAAAAAAAGGCAGACTAAATTCATCCACAACAATTTTATCAACGTCCGATTCTCCGGTTGAGAGAATTTTAACTTCGTGTCCCAGATCCCGAAGAAGCTTTACGTTCCTTTTGGTTGCAGTAGCTACACCGTTATTAGGTTGGTCATATAGGTCAAGTACGTGTACTATTTTCAAACTAATCACACCTACCTTTAAATAAATTATATATCTAATTTTTAACATAGCCAAGTAGTAAGGTCGGGGTATGAAAAAATCTAAAAATCATTTTTTATAGAATTATTCACATAGAGATGATAGAATAGGTATAGTTTTCAAGGACGAAAGGTATATCTTATGGCAGTATCCTACGACAAACTGTTGCATCTATTGATCGACCGGCAGATGAGCAATTCGGAACTCATCAAGAAGGCCGGTTTCTCCGGCAATGTTATGACACATATCAAACGCAGAAAATACATCTCTCTTGACAGCATTGAAAGAATCTGCCGAGTGCTTGACTGCGGTGTGGATGATATTTTGCAATTTATTAATGAGAAGAACACTTGATGACATTATACTGATTCTGCTAAATACTGAAATTTTGACAAAACGTTTAAGATTTTAAAATGGTGATAGGGAAAAGAGGGAGCTTTATGGCAAATTCCAATATAACAAAACAAGCACTTTCAATTGCCTTGAAAGAACTCATGGAAGAAGTTCCTTTCGATAAAATCCGTATAGCAGATATTTGTAATCGATGTGATATGAATCGAAAGAGTTTCTATTATCATTTTAAAGATAAGTATGACCTTTTAAACTGGATTTTTGATACCGAATTTATTTCATTTGCTAAGGATCTTTCACAAGCTGAAGAACTTAATGAGCATGTAGATGCAGTCCAAAATATATGTAACTATTTTTATGAAAACAGAGATTTTTATCGCAAGGCATTGCAAACAGAAGGACAAAACTCTTTTCCTGAACACTTCCGAGCATTTGTAATGCCGATTATGAAGCTGCGAATTGAGTATTTATTCGGTGATAACGAAGATGAGTTTACATTGAATTTTTTTACTGATGCAGCGGTGGCTACAATAGAGCGTTGGCTGTTAGATAAAAATTGTATGTCACCGGATGAATTTTTGAACAAAGTGATGCACATTGTTCAGCAAGGAGCTGAGGCATTACACAATGAATTAAATAAAGAAAAATAATTGATTGAAATTTCTCATGGTAATTATTCTTTGTGATTAACAATTACTTTCTTTTAAGAAATTGGTGATCTTTACTCCATCTTGGGTAGCCTTTTTTATATAGTTGACGGAGAGCATTTGTATCCCGGGCTTGATGGGCTTACGCCGCAGTCCAGTATTCCGACTGTATAAATTCCTCTAAAGCCACCGTCTACATCTATAATACCTGACTTTTCACTTTTCATATAAATATACTTTATTTTGTTTTGAGACAAGCATTTAACAGAATATCTGTAATACTACTTTGAAAGAGATTATGGTGTCCGTTCTCAAACGTCTTTTCCCAATCACATATATTGCCGTCTTTATTAAAGTATACGGGACAAGCATCCTCTGAAATAATCGTGTCGACCAGACAATTATCCCCTTGCAAATCCCAAACGATTGTACTATACGATTGGTCAAGGCGAGTTTGCTTCACTGTCGAATATATTACTTGGCGAACTTCGCTCGGACATTTCTTTTCCGGCATTAGAACGGTGAAAATAGGTGAAAGTTGCTGGGCATCACGAAACAAATCACCATTGATAATGATTTCTGTGTCTTTCTGTCCATACTGATACCATATAGAGTAAAGCATTTTATTTGCACATAGTTCAGCACAAACATCGGTAGCATTTTCGTCGTAACGGATAACGACCATCAGGTTTTTTAATATAGTTGCTTCTTTAAGAAATGTAATGGTTATGTCCATTGCATCACAAAACACACAAAATGCACTGTCAGGATATTTTTCTATCAGGGAAAATGTTTTGCTAGGCTGATCCGGTACAAAAAACATCCATGTGTCAATACCTAAACTTTTACCTTCAAAGATCAGATCATCATATTTTTGCTGATATTTTTCAAACAGTTGCGAATCGATCTCAACGCATATTGTCCATGGAATATTGCAACCTAGCACTTTCTCATTTTCACGGATACGTTGTGCACCAACGGTGCAACTGTTATATCCGATATTGATACCAAACGTGTAGAGTTTTTCTGTATCTACATGTGTTATGACATCTCTTATTAACTCATAATAAGCACTGTTTTCATTCTGGAGCATTGTTTGGGCTATTGTAAAAAAGTTTTTTTGAAATCTGCCATCTGAAAATTGCAAGGCCATATCTATCAGATTTCTGACGCCTCGTTCCGGACTTTGCTTAATGCTTTTCAATGCTTTTTTAACAACAATTTCAACTAATAATCGAGGCATTCTGTTTTTCATTTATGTATATTCGCTCCTTATAAAGCTCAGATATACTCTCTGTAGCTTATTAAAAGAGACAGTTACTAACAATATACAAAGTCGACTTAATGTCGTAAAAGAAGACAGATTGCTAATTATGTTACAATTTAGGACTTTTGCTATTTAGTGTCTAATGATTTTTCAGAGTCCATTTCTTATAATCTGTGATTAAATAAAATTCTATTTGGCAACTGATTTTTGGAACATTTTTAAGTTAACAGAACACTAAACTGAAAAAGGAGAATATACGATGAGCAAAACATTTAAAGAAAATATGCAAGCTTTTGCAATAAAGCAAGTTCTTAACTACCTTGATGAAGATCCGGAAAAGGGTTTACCGAAAATCTTAGGATGGGCTGAAAAGTTTGACAAGGATGGTAATCTTGCACATGTGATTAAGCCATTTCACTCAGTTTTAGATGATCCGAATAACAACTGGAACATACTTATTAAAAGCCTATGGACTGATATAAACCCCGCTGTTCGCAAAGTATTTTTCGAGAATTTTGTTATAAATGCTACATTTATCGGTTTTCCCCGACAGAAAAAATGGAGAAAAGAACATAACTGCAACATCCCATGGGCAATTCTCATGGATCTTACATCTGCTTGCAATCTTAAATGTATAGGATGTTGGGCAGCAGATTACGGTCAAAAGCTGAATTTGGAATACGAGGTGCTTGATGATATTATCCGTCAGGGTACCAAGATGGGTACCTATCTGTATCTTTACACCGGTGGTGAGCCATTAGTTCGTAAGGACGATATTATCCGTTTGTGTGAGGCACATCCTGATTGTATATTCCTAGCTTTCACCAATGGAACGTTGATTGATGAGAAGTTTGCTGATGAAATGTTGCGTGTTAAGAACTTTGTACCTGCTATTAGTATCGAGGGATTTGAAGAAGCAACTGATTACCGTCGTGGCAAGGGTACCTATCAGAAGGTTATGAATGCTATGCGTATTCTGAGAGAAAAGAAATTAATATTTGGTGCATCCTGCTGCTACACATCAAAAAATATTGATTCTCTAACTTCCGAGGAATATATTGATATGTTGGTAGACTCCGGAGCAAAATTTGCATGGTTTTTCCATTATATGCCTATCGGAAACGAGGCTGTTCCCGAATTGCTTCCTTCACCAGAACAACGTGAGACTATGTACAATAAAATCAGAGAATATAGAAAAAGTAAACCTATTTTTACCATCGACTTTCAAAACGACGGTGAATACGCAAACGGATGTATTGCAGGAGGTCGTAGCTATTTACACATCAATGCCAATGGTGATATCGAACCTTGTGCGTTTGTTCACTACGCAGACTCCAACATTAGAAGCCATACACTCATAGAAGCCTACAAACGTCCTTTGTTTTTGGCTTATAAAGAAGGACAGCCTTTTAATGACAATATGTTCCGCCCTTGTCCGATGCTGGAAAATCCGGAGTGTCTCTGCAATATAGTAAAAAGTTCCGGTGCACATTCAACCGATATGCAGTCTCCTGAAAACATTGACGATTTGTATGCTAAGTGTAAGCCTTATGCAGACCGCTGGACTCCCAAAGCTGATGAACTCTGGGCTGCAAGTCATAAGTAAGTATTCATCATAAAAACAAATTATGATTATATAGATATAGATAAGCTAAACTAACAGCTGCCGGATAGAAGTATTCTTTTGGGGCCATGACAGAAGAACGGACGGACGAATCGGCTGACGAATTTATCGTCTACCGTCTAGCGGGCTTCTAATGTACAAAAGTAGGATTGTATCATCGAAATCTGTCCTTAGCCAACTTAAAACACAGCCGTTGATCTAATTTTTTGTATTGACAGCTGTTTTTTATGTTTTAAAAGTCAATTTTCTGCCCGGAGTAATGAGCACGATTTAGCTGCTGAAAGTGCTATCGTTACTCATGCTCACCGCATCTACAGTACTCAGCCAAGAGGGTGCTCAAGAACTTGATGAACAGAATATCAAACCCGAGATGACAAAAACATACAGCAGCTTAGATGAGAGTATTGATGAACTTAGTATTGTCAAATATATGTAATATGCAGGAAATCTTGTGTTAATAAGATTGGTTGAATTTATGATAATATAATTACGAGTAGCAGGCGATATGTATCTATTTCTCCAATACCTTTGGGCAAATGAGATTCTAGTTTTAAGTATCATGTAATCCTTTAAAATATTTAATTTTTTTTACTATCACATTATGCCTTCGCCCATATGAGAAAAAGCAATAAAATTGTTTAGAAATTGGAAATAAGTAGGATAAACCTGCAACAAGCGATACCTTAAAGCTTTACTTTGGAGGGTAGGATAATGAGTTATAGTATCATGCTGTCAATATTACTTTACATTTGTGGTTGTTTTTATATGGTTTTTGGCGCATGTACAATAGCTACTAACGCAAAAAGCAAAGTCAACAGGTTGTTTCTAGTTCTAACAATTTCATTAGCAATTTGGTCATTTTCACATTCTATTTCAAATTCAGCACCTACATCGGAAATTAGTGCTTTTTGGAGATCTTTCTCCGCTTTCGGTTGGGGAGTTTTTAGCAGCATTTTATTACATTTTATCTTAGTTCTGACAAAAATTAAAAGTCGATTAAATAAGCGAAATATGTTGATTGTACTTTATTTACCCGCTTTCATTAATATAATTTTATTTGGACCATATGGATGCCTTATAGAGAAACAATATAAAATGATACAAACTGACTTTGGTTGGATGAACATGGCTCCTATGTATACTGCAGGAATTTGGCTTAATCTATACTATGTTATATTTTCGATTATAAGTCTTATATTACTTATTAATTGGTGGAGAAAACTTGAGTCTCATTCCCCTGAGAAGCGGCTGGCAAAACATTTTTTAATATCTGTAATATTTCTTTTTGCTATAGAAGCTGCAATAGATATGTTACCTGATATTCTTGATAAAAAATTTTTTCCTAAATTGCCCGTTCTATTTCTGTTAGTTCCGACAATAATGCTGTTTGTAGTATTAAAAAAATTTGGACTACTTAAAGGAAGAAGAAGAAGAAAAACATACACTCTTTCGGAGATCAAAAACAACCTAGATGGAGACCGATTGCGCTTGTTTCAAACATCAACAGTCATTTTTCTGCTGGGTGGCGCACTATCCTTTTTTGTAGGATATTTTGGCATGAAAGGAATGTTAGAATATGAGCTTTTGATCGCTGTGACTTTATTGTTAATTGGAATATTTGCAAGATTTATTCCGCTCATAACGAAAAGGCATTCTATTCAGAATGCTATCTTCTTGGCAATATGCTCTTTAGGTACGTTTTATTTTATGATAGTGAATGCTAAAACAGGAGCGTTAACGATATGGTCAATATATATCTTGTTTCTTCTGTTTAACGTTATACTTGATGGTAGAATTCATTCTATTATCTTTACCGTATTTTGTATATTAATTCAAGTCGCTTTTTGGATAACCAATCCGAAAATTTCTGTTATTATCGATGGAAATGAGTATTTAACAAGAATTTTTATTATTATACTTTCTTATTTCGCTGTGCATTATCTGACAACTGAATATGCTTTAAAGGTGAAGGATTACAAAAGGTTTGCAAGTGAACAGGAAGTACTTGAAAAAATTTCTTCTAATTTTATCTCGAGTAATAGAGAAAACGTTAAAGAGAAAATTGATGAAATGTTAGAAATGACTGATGAAATACTCGACTTTAATCATGCCTATTTAGTCAAATTTGATACGAATTGCGATGATGCAACAATTCTTAATGCACGTGTGAAAGACGCGGGGAGTGAATCATTTCCCTATCGTCCGGGAATGAAAGTAAAGACAGTAACTTTGCCCATGATTAAGCTTCTGATCGATCAGGATATGCCTCTAATGTGTGAGGATATCGCGAACGTTTCCCCTGAAGAAGACGGAGAACTAAGGAGATTTTTCATGTCAAGAGGGATACTCTCTTATTTTATACTGCCAATAAAAGTTGACGAAGAAATAGAAGGAATGTTTGTTGTTGAATACAAGGACCCAATTGATATAAGTCTTGCAGAAAGTCGATTATATTTTTTAAAAATGATTGTAAATATATTGGGGGATACAAGGAAAAAGACTTTGTACGAGGAAAGACTATATAATTTTGCTTATTTTGATGAAGCCACAAAATTAGCAAACAGGAATATGCTGAAAAAAAGACTTAACCAAATCATAGATGATAAAAAAGAATCAGGAAAAACAGCAGTTTTAGATATTAAACTTAAGAACCTTAGGATGATTAAAGATACCTTTGGTCAAGGTATAGGGGAGAAGATAGTGAAAAAATCGGCGATAATCCTCAAAAATCTGTTTGAGAAATGTTGTATTATCGCAAGGTCAGGTGAAGGAGAGTTTGTTGTTATTCTACCAACTGTGGAAAATACCAAGCAGATAGAAGAATGTGCGCAGAGATTAGTTGACTCATTTTCTCGTCCTATATTAACCGAGACAGGAATAGAAGCATTATTTGTTGTTATCGGTATAGGTATATCCGTATATCCGGATAACGGACGAGATGCCGATACTCTTTTGAAGAATGCTGATCTGGCAGGATATGAAGTGAAAAATGCCAGCGATAAAATTGTTTTCTATACAAAACAAATGGAAAGTCATATTGCGGAAAACACTTTGGTCACGAATAGCCTTTTTAAATCATTACAAAACAAAGAATTGTTTCTGGAGTTTCAACCACAAATCAGCTGTGATACGGGGAAAACTGTAGGGATTGAAGCTTTGCTCAGATGGACGAGTGACAGCAACAAACGTGTACCGCCGGATAGATTTATCCCTATACTTGAGCAAACGGGATTGATTTACGGTGTGGGGCTCTGGGTGTTGGAACAAGCTTTGCAGGAACATAAAAGTCTTATATCAAAGGGATTTCCACCTCTTCGCGTTTCTGTCAACTTATCGGTTGTACAATTCCAAACAAAAGATCTTATTACTGATTTTATGGAAATTATAGAGGGGAGCGGGGTAGATCCGCAGTATATTGAGCTGGAGATTACGGAAAGTTTGTTTTTGGAAAATCCTGAGGATGTAATTGAAAAACTGTACAAATTGAAAGAGTTGGGAGTAAGTATAGCCATAGATGATTTCGGCAGAGGGTACTCATCATTAAATCGACTAAATTTAATACCTTTTGACCGAATAAAAATAGACAAGGGTATTATAGATAATATAGATTTAGAAAGAAAAAGAGCTCCTGTAATGGCGAGTATTGTTTTATTAGCAAAAGCCTTCAAGGCGGGTATTACGGCCGAAGGTGTGGAAACAAAAGAGCAGGCGGATTTTCTGAGAAGCATAAACTGTGATGAAATACAGGGCTACTATTTTTCGAGGCCCCTGTCGATGAAAGCACTGGAAGTATTTCTTAAATCTTAAAAAGGAATGATACAGACGTCTTGACTAATTACTCTTTAAGATTATTCTATGTATCTTTTAAAATGTAGTTATTGATATTATTTCTTGCATTGATAGTTGTGTTCCTTTGTTTTCAGTTTGTTTTCTTTTACTTGTCGTAATGTTTAATAGTGTGATTTTGTGTTAGTATAAATTTATGGTTCTTCATAAATTGTAAGGGGAAAAGGAAACAAAAACGAGAATATTTTTGAAATTACCGATTATGAGAAAAAATCCTTATCAGAAATCCTTATCAGAATAGTTATAAAAGTATCAATTCACGATCCTTATATAGATATGAGTTGCTGCTAAAGTTGTTTGTTAGCAAAGGTGTAACATTAATATTTGAATATTTGGACGTGATTTAATTTATAATGATGCGGTTTAGTTTATACACTTACAACATTTAGACTACACTTAAAGTTCGTTTAATTTAAGCTAATTTGTTTATTAATAGAGGTACACATGAGATTTAATTCAAAGGCAATTTCGAAAGTAATTCGTCGTGGTTTTTCCTTACGATTGGTTATTTTTTTTATCATGTTTTCTCTTATTATCCAATTTTCTTTTACCGGTATTCGACGTGTGTCCGCACAACAAAACGATGGAAAAGGAATACCGATCATTATCGTACCCGGCATAATGGGCAGTAGACTCTATGATGATAAGCACCAGTTGGTATGGCTTGAAGATAGCCAAATTGATATTCTTTTTAAATCATTACCTGGTATCGGTCAAAAAATCAAATTTTCTTCTGAAAACAACAAGATGAAGGTCCGCGGGAATTACAATAAACAGAATCATATGTCAAAGGAGTTACGGGAATACGGTACCAGAAACGAGTATAAAGCGATTGTTGATTTCTTGATTGAGGAATTCCCAGAACGAGATATTTACTTTTTTTCATATGACTGGCGGCTGTCTGTCCTCCAAATTGCAGATAAGCTAAATAAGCTCATTTTGTGCGTAACGAAATATGGACCAGGCAAGGTTGATATTGTCGCACACAGTATGGGAGGTCTCGTTGCCTCAGCATTCATGAAAAAGTTTGCCGACGGATCAGCCCAACAGGTGGGAAAAATAATTACTTGTGGCACTCCTTACGAAGGATCTCCAAAAACTTTTTACGTCTTACTACCTGATCGGATCCAGTTTGACTTAAAAAAAATAGATAAAATCCTCTTGCTAGCCGACTCTGTCAAGTTTGACCCGGAAAAAATAGTGAAAATATTCTTTGATATATTTTCTCGTGTGTTTGCCGGCCTCACGTTCGAAGTGAAATGCTCTTTTCCATCAATGCAACTGCTGGTCCCATCGCTACAGTATATGGAGAAATATCCGTTTGTTTCTTCTTATGTTGAGGGCGATGAATACAGTGCATTTTCCATTGCTAGAGACAACTATGCCGAGTTCCTTTCCATGATTTTCTCATCCAACAAAGAAGGCGAAAAAGAGTTTAATTTTGATATCTACAACTATATAACCTCCGATGCAAATGATATTCCCTTAACTCACTATGGCAAGCGATACAATTATCTAGCATCACTACCAAACACGTATTTTATTGTTGGGATTAATCAAGATACTATAAGTTCTTTGGGTGTAGAAAGGAATATATCCAATCCCTCCTCCTTCTGCTCAAGAGTTGAAGATATCAAGATTGACACAAATGGAGATGGGACAGTTCCCTATGACTCTGCCACGATGATGGGCGTTTTGCCTCATTTATTGAGCCGGACAGGGCGATATTTCGAAATTGCTCAGGATCACGGAGGAACTATTAATCACTATAAAGCTAGGTCAGAGATTAAGAGGATGTTGGAAGAGCCGACAACAGCATCAGTGCCTTAAACCAAAACTAACCAGTTTGAATATCTGTATCTTTCTTACTTTGATAAGCAGCTGTTTAATGATGAGATGCAGGATTCGTATGAAACGGTTGGTAGTCCTGACGGACTTTATTACTCCGTTATTTATGCCGGTGAAAGTGATCTGATACCGATTACTGTAGGTGCATAACTCAGTTCACAATAACACACAGATCCTCACAGTGTAGATTGTTATGTGGTCTGTTCAGCAGGAAGTGAGATTATAATCTGAATTAAATTATTGTATAATATGCTACACTGTACTTGTTATATTTTCACTATATTACACTTGTTATGTCTCATAATAGATTTTTTCTGTGAAAAAATGGTGGAATTTGAGTACAATAATATTCAATTATTGAAATTAGTGGCAATTAGTGGCAATAAGTATATTAGTGGCAATAAGTATAACAATATTCTTATTTATTGCAATTCAACTGATCAAGTAATCAAGCATTAATAGTTTAATCAATAATTTATATTTAAGCTATGAATGAGGATGGTCTTTTGAGGTATGAGTGTGTAGTTTGATAATGATTTATATTAAAGCTATTATCAAGTGCCTTTAAGATTTAATTCTTTATTGAAAGCTTAGATAAAATTGTCGAAAAATAATGAATACGTTGAAACTGTATTCTTTAATATTAAGCGAATCAAGCGAATCATAAGATGCTAAATAAGAGGCTAAATAGGAGAGAATTATATGAGAATCACAGTTATAGGTGCAGGAAATTCGGGTTTAGCAATGGCAGGGCAACTGGCAATTGCCGGACATGATGTGATTCTTTGGAATCGTACCGAAAAGAATATTGAAAAAATCATGCAAACGAAAGTTATAAATATGAAGGGCGTGATTGAAGGCAAAGCGGTTCTCAAAGATGCAACTTCAGATTTAAGTTTGGCCTTGGCCGAACCGGAAATTATTATTATTACTCCGCCAGCTTTTTCGCATAGAGAATTGGCGATCCAATTTCGTGAATATTTGCAAAGTGAACCTTTGATTATTCTCAGTCCGGGACGTACCTGTGGGGCAATTGAATTCAGTCATTATTATAATCAAGGCAATAATTCGAATCGACCTCTGATTACGGAAGCTCAAACAGTAATTCATACTTGTCGTAAATTGTCAGAAGACCTTGTTCATTTATATGCAATTAAAAGTGCAGTTTATTTATCAGGTCTGGGTACTGTGAGCAATGAAGAAATTTATAATAGACTGCCACCGGATTTGAAACGGAATTTTCAACCTGCAGATTCTATGATCCAAACTTCGATCGGCAATGTAGGTATGATTTTGCATTGTGCGCCCTTACTATTGAATAGTGGTAGAACCGAGGATCAATATTCGGATTATCTTTATTATCATCAGGGAATTACACCACGAATTGCCGAATATTTGGAGGCAATGGATCGGGAGAGAATGCAAGTTGCATTGGCATTGGACTATAAAGTTGAGAGTACAAGTGATTGGCTTGCTCGCAGCTATCAATCACCGGGTAATAATCTTTATGAAAAAATTCAGAACACCCATGCTTATTCGGAAATATTAGCTCCGCCAACCTTGAAACACCGTTATGTTTTTGAAGATATTCCATATGGATTAGTGCCTTTGGAAGCCTTGGGTCACATGTTCGATATCGATATGAGTTATACAGGCTTGATTATTGATTTAGGTTCGAAACTGATGAATGAAAATTTCCGTGAAAGTGGGAGAAATTTGCGCGAGGTAGATTTTGTAGATTTCTTCCAAAGGCTTGTACGAAAGGATGACACGGATGAGATCTTCTGACTTGAAGGCGGTATACGGTTTGCTTAAACCTGCGAATGATGCACATACAATAGGTTTGCAAACTGCCGGTGAATTACTGTCAGAATGTGGTTTCCGAGTTGTTATAGCTGATGAAAAAGTGCAGGAAGCATTAAGCTATTATTATGATCATACGGCAAGGGCGGAAGTGATTAACTGGATCCGAGCCAATCAGATAAATCGTTTAGGTATCAGCTATCGACTTGATCATACAGATGCAGTCAATATGTTGGGTTATCTTTTAGAAGAACTTAAACAACAAAGAATGCTCAAATTTCAAGACGGAAATATTGATTTGTTGTTTTTTGGCGGTTTGCCTCAAACTTGTCGGGAAGTTGAGCGAGAGTTTTCCGGAATTTATACATGCTTTCAAGGCGGAGAAACAATTGGTGAAACATTATCTTTAATGCAAGTTCCGTCGAATTTGATTCCGCAAGATATGTTGGAAGTCAGTCAATATGATGATACTTTACATCAATTCGGCCAAGAAATAATCGAATCCGGTGAATACCATTCATATAATGTTAAATCTGCTACCGACTATCAAGGTTTCGGTACAAAGCAAGATTCTTTACTGAAAAGACTCAAGGCAACTGTAAATGATTGTGGTAGCAATGTCAGACCTTTGATAAGAGCACATGTTGGACCTTATCATTCAGGTCAAAAAAGAGAAGAAGCTGTACGTGAATGTGGTTTGTGGGTGCAGCAGTTAGCAGAGCGCGGTTTGCTGGATATTTTGTCTTTGGGAACTTCGCAGTTGTCGCAATCAAATTTTGCGGAAAATTGGGCGGGCAAAATAAATGGTGGAGGAGTTCCAGTTAATTCGGAAGCGGATTATCGTTATTTATATGAACAATCCAGACCACTTTTGATGCGGACGTATGCCGGCACAAAAGGCATTCCACAGTTAGCGCGAATGTATGAAAATACAATCAATATTGCTTGGCATGCACTATCTTTATGGTGGTTTAATCAATTGGATGATCGCGGTCCATATGATTTATATACCAATTTGCAAGAACACTTTAAAACCATAGACTATATTGCAACTACTGATAAGCCATTAGAAGCCAATGTATCACATCATTTCGCATTTAGGGGTTCCGATGATGTAACGTATATTGTGGTTGCATTTTTAGCAGCTAAGCTGGCTAAAAAACATGGCATAAAAACTTTTGTTTTACAAAATATGCTCAATACACCGCGCAGTACGTGGGGTGTACAGGATTTAGCAAAATCAAGAGCCTTGCTGAAATTAGTCAGAACTCTGGAAGATGAAAATTTTAAAATAGTATTCCAGCCCCGGGCCGGTCTTGATTATTTTAAGCCTGATCTAAATGAAGCCAAGATTCAACTGGCTTCGGTTAGTTGCCTGATCGACGATATTGAGCCACATAATCAGACAAATCCTGATGTTATTCATGTCGTTAGTTATTCCGAGGCTTCTCATTTGGCAACTCCGGAAATAATTAATGAGAGTATCCAGATTACTTTGCATACCATAAAAGAATATCGTAAAGCTCGTAATAAAGGCTTGATTGATAATATGAGCAAAAACCCTGATGTTAAGCAACGTGAGCAAGAGCTCTATATGAATTCATGTAGATTGCTCAAAACATTAGAAGACAATATAAAAGATCTTTATACCCCGGAAGGTTTTTTCTTAGCTTTTGCTGCCGGCTTTTTTCCTGTACCTTATCTTTGGGGCGAACAGGATAAATTTTCATTGGCGATAGATTGGCAAACGAAAATAATTCGCGGTTCAATGCAAGTTGTAGATGAGAATGGAGTTGCTCTTGAGATGTCTCAACGTATGAATCAAGCTATTGAGAATCTTAAGCAGGCGAAGCAATTATTGTGATTAATTTATTGGATTCAAATACTGTTTCTAAGTTAAAGGTTCTGTGATTGGAGGTGCAATTACTGTAATAATATGATGATTTCAGTTTGTACAACAAGCATTGACGCTTTACTTTGAACAAAAACATTGATTAGTTTGGTTAGTGTCTATATAATTGAAATAGTTGAAACAGATGTTAATTCTATTAACTTCAATTATTCATTAAATTAATAAAATTAATATCTGATGAAGAGTAAATGAAATGTATCAATCTAAAATAGTGAAAGGAAAAACAAAATGTTTGATTACACAGGAAGAGTAGTAGTATTATCAGGAGCTTCATCAGGTCTCGGAAAACAAATGGCACTTGCTTATGCAGATCAAGGTGCTGACATGGTTATCATGGCAAGAAGATTAGAGAGACTCGAAGAATTAGCAAAAGAAATTGAATCTAAAGGTGTTAAATGTCTGGCTATTCGCTGCGATGTTACAGACGTTGAAAGTGTAAATTCTGCAGCTGCTGAAGCGAAAGAAAAAATGGGTAGAATTGATGTAGTGGTTAACTGTGCAGGCGCATCTGCTAATGCCGGCGTTTTAGAAATGACGGATGAAGAATGGGATTTCACCATTGAAACTGATATGACCAGTGTTTTTTATGTAACACGTGCTTTTGGTCAATATATGAAAGAAGCCAATTATGGCCGTATTATCAACATTTCATCAATGTACGGTTTAGTCGGCAATACAGCTATCGATACAGTTGCATACCATACTTCAAAAGGTGGCGTTGTAAACTTCACACGTGCTGTTGCTGCTGAATTAGCAAGATACAATATTACATGTAATTGTATTTGCCCGGGTTATTTCGAAACCGAATTGACAACTGATACATTAAATACAGACGAATTCACAACTTACATGAAAGCTACAGTACCTCTGGGACGCTATGGTAAAAGTGGTGAATTGAATGCCAGTGCTATCTTCTTAGGCAGTGAAGAAGCTTCATACGTAACCGGTGTCATTTTACCGGTCGATGGTGGATATACCTGCGTATAATTTTACCGTATTTTAATGGAATCAAAAATTTCATTGATCTCGTTTAATTAATGAAAAAGCCTGTTAAGATTTTTTTCTAACAGGCTTTTTTCAGTTTTTTTGATTACTGAATTGATTTTTCAATGGTTGATTCAAAAAAGCATAAAAAATCCGAAATGATTATAATGACTTTGTTTTTAAAGATCTATTGATTAATTAAGTGATATTTTATTTTTTGAAGCTTTATAGATCCAGATAGACATTATAATCCAAGTGACAAAAGTTGTAAGAATGAAGCCGATTCCGATAATTTTAATATCATTACTTTGAGCACTGAATACTTTACTCATTTCAGAAATCATGCTTTCAAAGACAATTTCGAATTGAAAATCCGTGTCGAAATTTTGAGGTAATCTGATTGAAATCGGAATAAGTAACATACTGATTAAGGTTATTATTTGCATTGCTATGTAATGTAAAAAATAAACCAATATAGGACCACCGACACCGAGCTTTTTGAAGATAGCTTGAGAACCGATTGTGATCGCAAACATCATAGAGATAATGTGTTCAAGTCCGGTATAAACTACAAGCAGGAAAATTAAACCGATAAGTTTAGGTTGAAGGAAAAAGTCTTTAACCGTGCTGAAAGCGATATGAAACGGTAACTTCATCTCAACTGCAGTATTTGAGACAATAAATATTGTGATACCGATTGCAAAAACAAGTACGGTTAAAATATGATAAGTAAAATAATATGCCAGACGTGAACTGAAAACAGCAGATTCCTTTGCAGGTATTGAGCGAAAAAAATATGATCGTTTGCCTTGTTGATTTTGATAATCATAAATTACTGAAAATACGATCATTGCTATACAACTAAGAATGAAACCTAAAATAGTTATTGCATTTACAAATTGAACTACGCCGGGAATTCTCGTTGCCGAAACAAACAAACCAAGTAAAACCGCACCTATCATTGCTGCGTAGAAATAACGTGCGATATACCACAATTCTTTGACCTGATATTTATATAATTTGGAAAACATTGAAAACTCCTTGTCTATTAAATTGAAGATTATTTAGTGTTTATTATTGAGGATTATTGGAATATTTGCTCGAACAACTCATTAATACCTTTTCCGTGTTGTTCACGTAAATCATCAGTTGAACCTTTGATTTTGATCTGACCGGAGTCAAGAAAGATAACCGAGTCGATAATATTTTCGATATCATTCAATAAATGCGTAGATACAATCATCAGAGCGTCTTCAGAAAAACCTTCAATCATGCTGCGCAAAATAATCTTTCTGGAAGCCGGATCAACTCCTGAAATCGGTTCGTCAAGAATATAAATTTTTGCTTCACGTGACATGGTAAGTAATACTTGAACTTTTTCTCCCATACCTTTTGACATTTCAACCAACTTTTGTTCAGATTTTAATTTAAACAAGTCAAGCATTCTGAAAGCTTTATCCTTATTGAAATCGGGAAAAAAATCATCATATAATTTTATGATTTGTTCAGCTCTTAGATTATCGCTGATGTAAGGTTTGTCGGATAAATAAGAAACGATTTTTCTACTTTCTAATCCCGGTTTAAGACCATTAATCAGAACTTCACCGGAATATGCCATATCGAAAGCACCTATAATTCGCAGTAAACTGCTTTTGCCTGATCCGTTCGGTCCTACCAAACCTACTATCTGGCCAGAATCAAGCTCTAGACTCAGATTATTAATTGCCTGGAACTTTCCGTATCTCTTACATAAATTATTAATTAGAATTGTTGACATTTTATGATAACCCCTCGATTCTCATGAATTATTAATTTTTCTTAATTTAACATTGTTGAACTTTATTCTGACTTAATGATTTTCCTGCTGATTCGTTATTTCTTCTGAATCTAAGCAACGTTGGACTAAATCCAAAATTTCTCTTTGTTCTATATCAATGGCTTGCATTTGTATAACAAAATCTCTCGTTTTATTCTCTGCCATTTCATGTTTTAAATTATTGATTTTTTCTTGATTTTGCGTGATAAACCTGCCTGTAGTTCTTTGGCTGTAGGCTAAACCGATATTCTCCAGTTCAACCAAAGCACGCTGAACAGTATTGGGGTTTACGGCAAAATCCAAAGCTAAATTTCTCACGCTTTCAATTTTTTCTCCTGCCTTCCAAGCACCGTTGGCAATATATGTCTTAAAAATTTCAATTAATTGCAAATAGATTGGTTGACTTTCGTCAAATTTATACGACATTTAGTTTTGCTCCAATTTTTACCCTGTTTGATTTAAATATTAATTGTTTTGTATCATTGTATTAAGTGATTAATACAATAATACAATTTATATTATTACAATGTCAAGAAGAAAATAATTAAATATTTCAAGAATCTTCACAATACTTCACTTTCAAACTATTTTTATTTCAAAAGTTGTTGTTACTATAAATTTACGTTAATAAGCGTAGTCGCAAAAGAGGCGACTATAAATAAACACCTCTTCATACGTCTCCTCGTGATCAAGGTCCCTTCCTCGGGATCTTGATCTCTTTTAAGTTATTGTAATAATTTAGTCCAAAAAATAATCCAACAACTATTCTAATTAATCATTTTAAAAATCATTCTGTTGAATTATTCTAATACACAATTCTTATAATCATTCTAATGATTTTGTGTGGTACAATAAGCCGCAGAATATAGATTTATGTACAAACAAAAACATTTTAAATAATTGCTTGAAAAATATGATGATTATTGTATGAGGAAAGTTAATGTTTCATTTATGGTATGAACGGCAGATGGATCGGGAACTGAACATTCAAACACGAATTATGCGTGAGTGGACGGAAATAGAGGACTTGCTGGTATATAATCGTTTGGAATCAACTCCATATCAGGCGTTGGATAAGCTTTTTGAGTTTAATGAATTAGGGTCCGATTCGGATTTTGTCGATTTTGGTTGTGGTAGTGGCCGAGTAACTTTTTATGTACATAATCGTTTCAATATTCCGGTTACCGGAATTGAACTTAATCCGGAAACGTATTATGAATTAAAGGAAAATATGGCTGCATATCTCAAAGCTAATCCTCAAGTAAATTTTGCCGAGAATATTGCTTCATATAAAAAAATTGAACAATGTAATCAATTATATGAAAAGTGTAATTCCGATTATAATTCTAAAAGTTTTAACAATCGAAAAAACAAACCGAAAAAGAAAAATCAGGCTTCGATCAGGTTTTTCCAAGAATATGCAGAACGATATCAAATTCAGAAAAATCAAAATGTTTTTTATTTTTTTAATCCTTTTACCGTAAAAATTTTTGCACAAGTTATCCGTAATATTGAGCAGAGTTTATTTGATAATCCGCGTACAGCAGAAATTATTTTGTACTATCCGATGTATGATTATCAAGAATTCATGGAAAAAAAGACAATTTTCCAAAGAGTAGGTTCGATCAGTCTACGCATGTTGGAAGATGAATTTGAAAAATTTATTATTTATCGATATGATCCGATATCTTAATGACTAAATACAATCAATCAACTTAGATTAATTATATTCAAAATGTTTTTTCGAGTTTTACGAAAATAGATTTGTATAAAAATTTCCGAAAATATTACATGAGCTTCACACAAAACAAATATTGAAAGTATATATTTGGGTAAAAAGGTAGTAAATTAAGGAGTTTTTATGTTAATAAAGAAAACCAAAATAAGAATTACATCTATAATTCTTGCTCTCGTTCTATTGTTCTCAATAAATGGTTTTAATGTTTTGTTTGCAGAAGAACATCAAGAACATGGCGTAGTTATAAACGAAGTAGAATCAAATGATCCGGGTGGCGGAAAAGATTGGATTGAATTATATAATAATTCAACAGGAGATGTAGATATATCCGGCTGGATTATTTCTGATGATAAAGGTTTGGCAAGGTTAG
>JAAYNE010000146.1 GCA_012521015.1 Clostridiaceae bacterium
AACTTTAGAATGTCACTCGTCACAAAGTTGGCTTGTGTAAAATGCTTTATTAGCAGGTGTTAGCTTCTTTTTTCCCAAATATAAAGGACCATCTCAAAAAATTACTTCTTTTGAGACAGCCCCTTTTTTAACGTCCAATATTTTTTATATAAAAATATAAAAATTAGAATTCATATTTCTATTTAATAAAACTGATCCATTAACTTTTTTATCGTTAAAGTCCTTCACACATCAATTCATTAATAATGCTGTTCATTTAGTATAGCATCGCAGAATCTATGCACTCTGCCTTTTTTCATTTATACTCTGCTTTGAATAATATACAAAGACGACTCCGGATGTCCCGATATCTATACCTAATAAAAATTATAAATATTGTAATTATATGGTTAAAAGCAGAAATTAGCTTTCATAAAAATACTGACCTCCATGAATTAATATAAATAAACTCACAGAGGTCAAATATACTACAAATTATTAAATTTGATAAATTATTTTTCTAAAATGTTAAGTTCTCTACCATTTTTTGTAAATAATGGGATTTGATCTATCGGTGCCTCAACCTTAATATATTGTCCACCTTCATACTCAGCTCCCGTCCAAACATTTTTCCATGTTGCCCCTGCCGGCAAATATACTTCTCTTTCGAAAGTTTGAGGATTAAGGATAGGAGCAACTAATAAGTCTTGGCCGAACATGTATTGATCTTCAATATTCCAAGCATTTTCATCATTTGGGAATTCGAAGAATAACGTTCTCATCGCCGGAGCACCTGTTTCATGAGCTTCTTCCATTATCTCAACAACATATGGTTTAATTCTTTCCCTGACAAATAGATATTTTTTCAATATCTCATAAACTTCATCGCCAAAGCTCCATACCTCGTTCGCAGCTCCTGTTCCAAAAGTACCTGTTCCTCCAAGCAAATCTGAATCTTCCGGCCAATCGATAGGTGATCTAAAGCCATGCAAGCGGAATACCGCATTAAAGCATCCATATTGGAACCAACGTACTAAGAGCTCTTTGAATTCCGGAGTTTCTATGTTACCGCCATGGAAACCGCCAATATCAGCAGTCCACCAAGCAATACCGGCCATTCCCATAGATAATCCTGCTCTAACTTGTCTCTGAAATGCATCCCATGTCGAATCAATATCTCCACTCCAAACAAGTGCACCATATTTTTGGCTACCTGCCCAAGCACATCTCAACAGATTGAGGGGATTTTCCATACCTTCTGCTTTCATACCATCATAAAATGTTTTTGCATAGGCTACGGGATAAATATTACCTACCTCTTCATTAGATCCCAGATAATATCTATAATTGTCATAATCATAAACTGAGTATTCTGGTTCTGCTTCATCAAGCCAGAAAATATTCACACCATTGTCCCAGTAATTCTGTTTTGCTTTTCCCCAAAGGAATTCTCGTGTATCAGGGTTTGTAGGATCCATAAAGACTTGCTGACCAAACATCTGCATGGTGATTCTTACGCCTCGTTCTGTTCTAACCAAAAGACCCTTTGCCATCATTTCATCGAAGTTTTCACTTCTGTGGTCAACGGTAGGCCAAATCGACACCATAAGTTTTATACCCATCGATTCTAATTCCTCACACATTCCTGCTACATCCGGCCAGTATTTAGGATCAAATTTCCATTCGCCTTGCTGTGTCCAGTGGAAGAAGTCAGCAACAATCACGTCTAGTGGTAAACCAAGTTCTTTATGCTTACGTGCAACATTTAATAATTCTTCTTGTGAACGGTATCTTAATTTACACTGCCAAAAGCCCATTGCATAATCCGGCATCATAGGAGCTTTTCCTACTGCTGATGTGTAAGTATCAAGAATTTCAGCCGGTGTATCACCTGCACAAATCCAATAATCTAATTGTTTTGTACTTTCTGCAACCCATTCAGTTTCATTTTTCCCGAATGTACATCTGCCTATAGCCGGATTATTCCATAAAAATCCATAGCCTTCACTTGAAACAACGAAAGGAACACTTGCTTGGCTGTTTCTGTGTGCCAATTCCAAAGTACAGCCTTTCAAATCCAAATATTTCATCTGATATTGTCCCATGCCATACAATTTTTCCCCATCAGTTGGTTCAAATCTAGCTGAAAGTTTGAAGTTGCTTCCTGAAATAGACTTAAATTCTCTTCCGCTCCTTTCCAAAGACAAGCTTGGTTCATCTACCTTTCGACCCCATCTTTCTTTAAGTAAAAGCTTACCATCAGAATTTAAAAAACTAATACTACCGGTGGCACTTATGACTGCAGTTATCTTGCCATTAGAAATAGAAGCACAACTTTCGTCTTTCACTCCGTCTAAGCCAAGCACTTTAGATGCTGAATAATCTTTATAATCAATGTTAATCGTAGGAGTTATTTCTTCTTTTTGTAATAATGCCCAATCATGTTTTGTAAATTCGGGATTCTTTGTTACTCTTATTCTTAAACCATTCTTTCCCCACGCTTCAATATTAACTACTTCATTATCATATTTGTAAATTAAGCTATCTTTAGTTTTATCAAACATATTATGTCCCTTTCATATCATATTTTCTTTAACTGTTTCCTTAATTGTTTGTTTGAATATTTTTTTTAGTTGTTATTGGTTTGAACAGCTTATCTCTATTAAGTTGAAAACCCATAACGATTATTAAAAAAATTCCAACTATCACATTCTGAAGTCTTGACTCCCATCCAAAAGCAACCATGACACTACCTATTATTGTAATGCTCCAAGAGCCTACAAAAACACCAACGACTGAATTACACGATTTTATTAACATACCTAGCATCACACCCATAATTGGAGTAAATGCTATGCTCATAGACCCCAGCCCATCTTTAGGCTGAATCGTTCCGGCGTTACTCACATATAATATAGTTGCGAATCCTACAAGAAATCCTCCTAATACATATGTCAGAAACTTCAATTTAGCAGTATTTATTCCCATACTTGTTGCAACTCTTTCGTTGCCTCCTATAGCTTTTATTTGAAAACCAAATTTCGTATGGTTATACATGATATACACAAAGATAAAAAGCAACACTATCAGTATGTAGATATTAAATCCTTTTGCTAAAACCAAATGCTCAGAACTTATCGCATTAACCATATTTTTTGATAAAATAACCCCTAACGATTCAAATATTAACAATACTGCAAAGCCTGTTATTATTGAAGGTACTTTTAAAATCGAAAAAACCAATCCAGTAATACTTCCTAACAGCACTGAAGATACAACACACCCTAAAATTAATCCCAACAGACCAAATTTTTGAGAAAAATGCACCCCTATTAAACCCGCCAAAACTAATCTTGAACCAACACTAAAATCAAATAAGTTAACAGAAATTCCGAACATCATAGACCAGCCTATGGCTAAATTCACCATTGATTGATTAATAGTCATAATAAAAGAATCAAACTTCCCAAATTTTTCAAACGATGTCAGCACCAGAACTAAATATAATAGTATTGGTAACAATAAGGTCAATATCACTCTTTTTATGCCTGATAAAATGGATTCTTTTCTCAATATATTGGTTTTCATTTGGCGCATTCTCCTATATCAAGTCCATGTACAACAATGGCCGTCTATTCGCCCCTTCTCGATATGACATCTTCTATACTGTATTCCATAGCAATTTTTTGAAAATCGTCAAATGTTTTATCACTTGAAATACTATCCAGCATTTCTTCAGGTGTATACGGCGGTACATCACCTACGACATATTTATTAAAATTGTCAATATCTTCCGGACTTGTAACTGTTAGATAGGGAATCATAAGTTGCTCTTTATCCGGATTAATCGGATCTCCCCAATATGCACTGAGTGCCATTAAATTTGCAAAGTGTGTTGTCACAACATGACCACCTAAAACTAAACTCAGGTCTCCAGCCTCAAGCTCTGCTCCCATTGTGTCTGAAAAATCGAATCCGGATGTGAGAACTTCACCTTTTCTGCCAACAGACTCTATTGCTTGAATACTTGGCGTAACATACATTGCAGTACCTCCTACCGCAACAACAGCATTGACCTCAGGATAATTTACTAATGTATCTTCAACCGCTTTTTTAGTATCTTCAGGAACTTCGATTACATAAGTTAAATTTAAACCTAAATCATCAATAGCCTTAGACGCACCATCCACTCTTTCATCACAAATTGCAACTCCAATTGCATATTTGATAATAACAAAATCCGTTGCTCCCTGCTCAGCCAGATATTCTACTGTTTCATACCCTGCTTCAAATTGACCTTCATTTGTTGTACCCACAAAATATGGATTGCTATCAACCATTTCTTGTATAGCAGGATCTGATACAGTAGTATCCCACATAACAAAATACACTTCATTTTTCTCAGCCAGTTCTGATATTTTAGGTATCACAGCTTCGCCAGAATATGCACAAAAACTAACGATATCGGCACCACTTTGTATTAGATTCTCTATGGAAGCTACTTGTGCGTCAATGGTAAAACCTTGTGCTACATCTACAATAACTTCTCCCCCAAGCTCCTCTACCCAGCTGGCAGCTTGACTAACATATCTCCCATGACTGTCAGAGGTACCCCAGACACTAAATCCGATTTTAAAAGGTTTTCGTTCAACTTCTTCCCCATCTGTGTCACTATCAGTCTTCTTTTCAGTTTCTTTAACTTCTTCTCCATCTGTATCACTATCAGTCTTCTTTTCAGTTTCTTTAACTTCTTCCTTCGATTCATTACTCTTTGTACTATTACAAGCAACAGCACCTAAAATCATCATAATGATCAAAATAATTGAGATTAATTTTTTCATTTCTCCTACACACTCCATTCTTTCTATTTCTTCGTCAAATATTTTAAATCAAAAATTCTTTGAAGAACTTTCTCTTAAAGTAGAAATACTAACTACTATTATGAAAAGGGCTCCTTTAATTAGTTGTTGAGCATCTCCACCCATACCGGCTAATACAATACCGGAATTCAATACTGTTGTTATTAAAGAGCCTGTAACAGCACATATCATACTGCTCGAAGCACCTCCTAAAATTGACATTCCTCCTAAAACTAAGGCAATTATACTGTCTATGGTTAAACTCGATCCCAAAGTAGGCGAAGCAGCTCCTACTCTTAAAAGCATAAGATACCCCGCTAAGCCTGCAGCTACTCCTGTAACAACATAGGAAACTATAAATAAAAGCTTTGCATTAACCCCCGTTTGAATGCTGGCTTCAACAGAAATGCCTAATGCTTCAAGTTGCTTTCCAACTTTTGTTTTATGAAATATTATCACGATGATGATTATATATATTAACAATAAAACGAGTCTTACTATGCTATAATCATTTTGTAATAATTCAACGGGAACCATTTTACTCCCGCCACCTGTTAAGGTTTGATTTGCAGCAGTCAAGATAAACATCATACATAAACAAGCAATAAAACTGGGTATTTTTAGGAACACATACATCAAACTATTTATTAATCCTACTAATGCACCCGTAAGAAGTGCCGCAGGAAACGCAAGCTTCGTATTAAAAAAAGCTACATAACAAGCTATCGTTGCACAAAAACCGACATTTGCACCTATCGAAAAATCCAAATTTCCAGTTGCCATAACATAAACAAATGCTAACGACGTTATCAAAAGAGGAAAGCCTTGATTATATATATTTTCGATACTACTGGCTTCCAGTAATTTACCTTTACTTGTTATTGCAAAAAAAACTACTAGCAAAACTAAACCAAGCAATGGAGCAATTTTACTTTTATTATATTGAAATAAAGACTGTATTCTACCTTTTTTAATATCCATATTCACTACCATCATCAATCATTAAATCATGTATTTTATAATATCAGATTCCTCTAAATCAGGATCTCTTAGAAACTCGTGAGTGAGTTCACCATCTTTCATCGTTAAGATTCTATCACTCATACCAATGATTTCAGCCAATTCTTCAGAAATCATTAAAATGGCTTTCCCTTGATTTTTGAGATCAACAAGCATATGGTATATTGACTCTTTAACTCCAACATCAATTCCTCTTGTTGGACAATCAAGAATAAATATTTCTGATTCATTTCCAAGCCACTTAGCCAGAACAACTTTTTGTTTATTTCCTCCAGAAAGCTCTAACACAGGCTGACTGATATGACTGCATTTGACATCTAATTTTTTCGACCAAAAACTAGCATGTTTATTTTCACTGGATTGCGTTATGTAAAATCCGAATTTACTTAAACTATCCAGATACGGTAAGTTGATATTGTTTTTTATACTCGCACTCAATAGCAAAGATTCTGAATCACGATCTTTTGAAACATAGGCAATTTTTTCTTTTATAGCAACATTTGTATTTGTGATTTTAACACCATTTGCTTTTGCAACTGACCCTTTTAGATCTTTATAATATCCTATTAAAGCTTTTCCTAGTTCATGCATTCCACAATCAGACAAACCAACCAATCCGAGTATTTCACCATTCCTTATCTCAAGACTGACATTTTTTAATCTATCAGTACTTAAATTCTTTGCTATTAATGCAGGCGAGTATTCTTTGGAATCGTCATAATCACTATCTGATCGATAATATTCATCACTTATTTCACGCCCCACCATTAAGCTTTTTATTAACGAAGGGTCCATCTCACTTTTTTGTAACTCAGTAACATAAGATCCATCTTTTAGGATCGTAACTTTATCACAAACCATAATTAATTCATCTATATCATGAGTTATGAAAATAACCGCTTTTCCCATTTCTTTTATTTTTTTTATGAGAGAATACAATATTTCTCTGCCTTTTTGAGGCAATGCTGTCGTAGTTTCATCAACAATAAATAAATCCGGCTCTCTATGAAATGCTCTTGCAACTTCAACCAATTTTCTATCTTCAAAAGATAAATTGTTTGTTAATTCTTCAGGTCTTATGTCATGTACACCAATTTTCTCCAATAAACTCAAAGCTTCAATATTCAATTGCCTTCTATTTAATATTCCGCCCTTAACAAATTTACCTTCTCGACCGGCAAAGATATTTGCTCCTACCGTTATAGTCTCGATAGTACCTTGCTCTTGTACTATCATCGCAACACCATTTTCAGAAGCAACAAAACTATTTTGAGGGGCATATTTTTCTCCATGTAAAAGCATCGAACCTTCGTCCGCTTTTAAATTCCCTGAAATGATGGAGCCTAAAGTAGATTTACCACTACCATTTTCTCCAATTAATCCCATTACTTCACCGGAATGAACTCGCATTGATACTTTTTTCAACGCCTGGGTATTTCCAAATCTCTTTGAAATATCCTTTACCTCGATAATTGGAGTTTTGTCCATTATTATTCTCTCCTATTTCAGATACAATCTTGTCTATAGCTTTATGAAGTTTTATTTTTTAAAGAGTTTTATAAAAGTGATTTGCAAAAGCAATTTAATAATTGATTTCAATATATTTTATATCTACAAGTTTAGCAACAGCACATATTTAAAGCAATTATTTTTTATGCAAATTACACATTTAAATTTTTGTTTTTTGTATAAGATTAATAAAAGTGATTTTTAAAAATTTTGTAAAATACAACACAGGATATATTATTTATATTTATTTCAAGCCTAATTTTTAGTTTGGATTTTCTGTTCTTAGAATAATAGTTTTCAAATGAAAGCTTTGTGTATTTATATATGGTAGACTTAGTTTAGAGTAAATTAAACGAGTAAACGAGTATATGTCATACAAGATATATATAATTCTTACAGATTTCTTACAAGCCATTTATAAGTTTTTAGAAAAATTTTCATACAGCTTTTTAGAAAAGTTTCGCAAAAATAAACATAACCATAGAAAGAGTCTTTGATAAACAAAGATAGAAAGGATGTTTTATGAATAAGGATAAGATTGTAGAAATGCGTGAGTATTTGACTGCGAATACATGGATGAATATTGATTTTAGCCAGAGTGATCAAGGTAAAAAAGTTGATATGCCGCCGGTACAAAAAGCAGTCAGAGAGGATCAGGAGTTGATCATTTTGCCCGAGGTAAATCCGGAAGTTGTTCAAACATCAGATTATTTTGATTTGGTAAAAAACAGAGAAAGTCGCCGTAAGTATACCGATCAGGCATTGACTATGGAGGAGCTTTCATTTTTATTATGGGCTACCCAGGGTGTACGTAAACAAGCGGGTAAACATGTATTTCGTGTTGTGCCCTCCGGCGGTAACAGACATACTTTTGAAACTTATTTGGCAATAAACAGGGTTGAGAGTCTGGCAAAAGGTATCTATCGTTATTTGCCTTTGGAACATGCTTTGGTCTTGGAAACCGAATATTCTGACGAGGCGGAATTGAAAGAAAAAATGAAAGCAGCGGCCAATACCTATGCTTTCTTTGCTGACGCTGCGGTCGGTTTTATCTGGACAACCATTCCCTATCGCATGGAATGGCGTTATATGGAATGTACCGCCAAGATGATAGCTATTGATGCCGGTCATGTTTGTCAAAATTTGTATTTGGCTGCTGAAGCAATCGGTTGCGGCACTTGTGCCATGGGAGCTTACAATCAGGCAAAAGCTGATGAGTTACTTAATGTTGACGGCAAAGATGAATTTGTTGTCTATATGGCTCCGGTAGGAAAAGTCTGATCAGGAAAATACATAATACTATTAAGCGTTAAGCGCAAATTAAACAAGAAACAATCAGAGAGGTTTTTACCTTAATGAAAAACAAGCTAAATAACACGGATCGTAAACAATTGGATAATCGCTATCAAACAATCGTTCATCCGTTGCCACCTTTTTATCGACCCAATTCTCGAGTTTTAATTTTAGGAAGTTTCCCTTCGATCAAAACTCGTGAGATGGGTTTCTTTTATGGGCATCCGCAAAATCGTTTTTGGCCGATTTTGGCAAATTTGTTCGAAGATGAAATACCTCAGACTTTAGAGCAACGCAAAGAATTTTTGCAACGTTACCAGATTGCGGCATGGGACACTATTTATCAATGTGACATTATCGGATCAAGTGACAGCAGTATCAGAAATGTTGTACCAACTGATCTCAAACCGATTATCAAACAAAGTTTAATTACTCAAATTTTCACCAATGGGGGTACTTCGGATAAATATTACAAACAATATCATGAAAAACTGCTTGGAATCAAAGCTATAAAGCTATCTAGCAGTAGTCCTGCCAATGCCAGATTTTCTTTAGAAAGATTAATCGAAGAATGGAAGATTATTCTCGATTTTTAACAGCATTTGAATATGAGGAATATTATCTTCCAAGTATTCGTCTGAATCCTGAACAAAACCGCTTTTTTCATAAAAGCCTTTTGCATAAACTTGCGAACTTATTCGAATAGAGTCTGCATTATAATATTTTACCGCAGCTGCTATCGCCTCTTGCATCAGCTGATAACCGAGATTAACACCGCGTTCTATGGTAATGACTCTGCCGATTGCAACCTCTTCGAAAGCCACACCACGATCTAAGACGCGACAATATGCTTGAATACCCCTGTCATTTTCCAGCCACACATGAATTGCATCCTGATCTTTATCGTCGAGATCTTGATAAGGACAGTTTTGTTCTACGACAAAAATGGCGGCTCGGACTTGTAAAATCTGATAAAGTTCAGTCTTGCTCAACATATCAAAGTGTTTAATCACTGTTTTCATCTAAAACCCCAATTTCTCATTCTTCCGTTAATTCCAACATTAATTTATCAAGAATTTCTTTGTCAGCAGGGGTAAATTCAAAATTCGGAATTTCTTCTCTTCTTATCCAGCGCATATCTATATGTTCAAGCATCCGGGGTGGACCACTATCTTCAGTTAGGGACACATTGAATAAAATTAATCTAACCAAAATTTCCGGATATTGATAAACTACTTCCATATAAATATCACCAACCTCAATATCAATCGCCAATTCTTCCCGGCATTCTCTGATCAGAGCTTGTTCTCTGGTTTCTCCGGGATCAACTTTCCCGCCAACGAATTCATAAAGCAAAGGCCTGGTTTTATCAGGCGGTCTTTGACAAATTAAAAAACGATCGTCACACCAAATCAAAGCAGCTACTACTTCAGGAATTTCTTTGTTTCTCATAGCTTTCATTTTCTCTATATGCATTAGCAAAACAATAATTATATAATTGAATTAATATTTTAGATTATTTCAGCAAAAACTCAATAATATGGAGCCTAAATATGTTTATATAATTTGCTTAATAACTTAAGTAAGATGTTTGTCGGTTTATTGACAGAATAAATCGTCTCAACATTTCAAAGGTGTAAATATTCGGAGGATACAATGGATAAACAAAAATTTGATCAATTGGTTGATAGTTTTGCATCAAGTATCGATAAAAACGGCAATAATCTTCAGATGCATTCGTTTGCGATCAAGCAAAACAGCACTTGTTTCCTATATAGATTCAATCAACGTACCAAATCTTCGGATGTCAGAAGTCTCAGCAAAACTGTACTGGCACTTGCTGCCGGTAAAGTTATTGATCTTGCTCAACAAGGAGTTTATCCGGAATTCAATGAAGACAGCCTGATTTTTCCAATAATTGAAAATGCAGTTAATCTCACTAATCAAGCTAATCGGGAATATCTGGAGAAAATTAAAATCAAGCACCTTCTGACCCACACTGTCGGTTACGACAAAATACTTCTGATGCGAGGCGATATTAAAAATATGGATCCTTTTACCTATCTCGATTATCTGGTAAATTATCCGATCAAATATGAACCGGGCAAAATTCATCTTTATTCTAATGCAGGTTTTTATCTATTGTCTGTTGTCTTGCAAGAATTTATCAAAGAAGATTTGTTCACCTTTATCGAGCAAGAATTATTCGAACCTTTAGCTATCAAAGATGCAACATGGGTAAAATACGGTAATTATCTTGCCGGTGCAACCAGACTTTGGCTTCAGCCAGAGGATTTAATAAAAATCGGAGAATTATTGTTGAATAAGGGCACCTGGCAAGAAAAACATATTTTGCCTAAATCATGGATCGAAAATATGACCGCAATCAAAGAATATTCTTCAAACTTTGATCCGACCGTGCGAAAATATTTATACTACTACGCTTACGGCTACGGCATTTGGATCGCCAAAGAAAACCTGTTTTTCGCTTCCGGTACAGACGGTCAATACATAGTTGTCATCCCTGAGAAAAATGCAATTATTGTAACTCAGGCTGAGCAAAAAGATACCATGCCAATTAAACAAATCATCGATCAAATTATTGCTTATGATTTATAAAAATCATCATTAATAATAACGAAACACACTGTCACGAACCCGATACTGAAAAAGTATCGGGTTTTTTGTTCAACAAGACGCTTAAATTAATCGAAAAATCCTCAAAATCTGCAAACATTTTTAAAATAGTGACAAATGCTCACACTACAAAAGAACAATATTGTATTACAATAAATGATATAGAAATATATTATCTGCGTATAAAGAGCAGTGAAGATGAATTGCAGACCGATTACAAAAGAAAAAACGCAGGGAGACAGTGTCTAACTGGTGAGTTTCGATAGTTGCAATGCGGCCACCTTTGATAAAAAACCAAAGTTGATCGTTTATAGCTTCGAAGTTCTCTCCAATCACGATTTCTTGCAATTGCAGATATGAACAGAAGCTTAGTCCGCCGGTATAAGGACAAAATGATAGTGACAGAGTTTGGATTTTAAGAAATCATGAGACCATTGCTCGAAGCAACATATTAAAACGGTCCAGGAGGAAATAAATAATGAAAAGAAAAATTATTACAGCACTGCTTGTGCTCTGTATGTTGCTTGCGCTATCTCCGCTTACGGTGATGGCAGGACCACCATGGATCGAATCGATCTACGTTGATCCGCCCAGGTGCGCGGCCGGGGCAGAAGTGAAGCTGCGTGTTTGGAATGCGGAGCCGGAGGGTTCAGACTGGTCGAATGAACAGTACCAGATCAAAGATCCGGGAACCACTAATGCCACAGTGACTCTTGATGGCATGTTTTATGCCACATCGTCCGGCACAGCGACCGTAAAGGTCACCGTCTTTGATATAGGACGCGGGGGCAATTTCGTGCAAGACGTGAAAATCACTGTATATGAACAGATTAACATCACTACGCAAAGTCTGCCTAACGGACAGGTCGGTGTCCCTTATGTTGCGAACTTGGAGGCAACAGGTTCGCCCAAGTACTGGCACTGGGACTCTGTAACCGAGCTGCCGCCGGGACTGGATTTAGTGGACAAGAGCGAAACAGCCACGATAGAAGGCACCCCCGCAAAGAGCGGAACATATAATATCTACGTTGAAGCGTCTAACAACTTTACGGATGCACGAACCTACTTTAGCATCGAAATTGCTCCGGCATCTCCGGACCCCACATCGACGTCCACAACCACTACGACGTCTACATCCACAACTTCGTCCGGAACCGAGCCAAGCGGAACCACTTCGACCCCCACGACTATACCCACGTCTACAACTACACCCACGACCACACCGACGCCGACGACCATAACCACTACGACGTCTACGTCCACAACTTCGTCCGGGAGCGAGCCAAGCGGGACCACTCCGACCCCCACGACCATACCCATGTCTACAACTACACCCACGTCCACAACCACACAGGCGTCCGGAACTGACCCGACTGGGACAGATCCTACTAAGACTGATCCGGGCGACTATTCCGGAGTTAAATTGCTTCAACAACCTCCGGCATGGACTAAAGGTTCAAACGAATCTGCCAGCTTCACCTCAAATGCAGATTTTAAAGACTTCTTACATGTCAAGGTAGACAATGAAATAGTAGATGAATCCAACTATGATGTGAAAGAAGGCTCGATAATTGTAACCTTCAGACCCTCATACCTCGAGACCCTTTCTACAGGTAAGCACCCGGTAGAAATTGTGTCTGCATCAGGTTCTGGGCACGGTACAGTTTCTGCTCACGGTATAATTGAAATCAAAGCACAAGTTGATCAGGAAGAGGTTCAAGTAACTAAAGCAAGCGATTCTACAACTAAATCCAATGATGCCACACCAAAAACCGGAGAGAGCAGCGGATATTATCCCTGGCTGGCATTGATACTTTTATCTGCAGGCGGATTAATCTTCTTAGTTCGTAGGAAGAGAGTATCGTAAGAAAGAGATTAGATAAAACCTGTTTGACATGATAGTTAAAACTGAAGAGGAGCTGAAGATCTTTCTGCTCCTTTTTTTTTGATATCTGTTAAGGTTATGATATCTTGTCAGATTTCCATTCTTGACATAACCGGGCAGTCAGATGGGTTCTTTGGAATGGTGTTATCAAATAAAAACCGTCTGTTACTTTGCTCAAATTTGTCATAATTTCACGAGAGATTTCCAATGCTATTTTTTCGGATTGTTCACGATTGAGATTTACATAACGCTTGATTATTTCATCCGGTACATCCATTCCCGACATTTCATATTTCATAAATAGTGCATTTTTTTCACTGACTAAGGGCATTATTCCTGCTAAAAATTTTGCTCGATCTCCTAAATCTTGTTTAGCAAGCATTAGATTTTCTTTGCCACGTTCGGTGAAAATCGGCTGGGTCAAAAATACCTGAGCTCCGGATTCAACTTTGCGGTTTGCTTTTTTCAATTCCGCACTAAAATTGGGTACATTAACATTTATGGCAGCACATAAAACAAAAGGCTGTACCAGCTCTTGATTAAGTTGAGAAATATAACGTAAAAGACTTTGAGAATTTACATTGAAAACTGATTTGATTTGATTGCGATCTTCCAAAGGAATCGGATCACCGGTAACTGCCAATATCTGATGTACATCACAAGTAGCCAGACCGAGCAAAAGTGAATGAATAGCAAATAAATTACGGTCGCGACAAGTAAAATGTGGTAAAACTTCAATTCCCAATTCCTGTTTGATGCGTGACGCCATTAAAGCACTGTCAATTCTGGTTTGACCGTTCGGATTATCGGCAATCGTCATCAAATCCATACCCGCATCTTTTAATTGAACCACTTTTTCGAGATATGTTTTTACATTTGCTTTAATAGGTGTATCATATTCGATTGCTACAATTTGTTCACCTGTCAAAAGTCTTTCATACCAAGATTTTTTAGAAATATCCGTCTTAGAACTTGGCTGTTCAGAAACCACGAACTCTAATTTAGAATCAATTTTTTTTGCTATAACCGGTTTTTGATTTTTGAACAGATCAGCCAATGCTCTGATATCAAGAGGATTTGTTCCGCAACAACCTCCTAATTGATAAGCACCGTTATCCCATGCTCTTTGGCATGATTCGGCAAAATATTTTGCTTCTGCACCACCTCGGCCGCGGCCCAAATCCCGCTCCGGTAAACCTGAATTAGGTCCGAAGAAACAAAATTTTGAAAATTGTGAATGTTCGGCAAAAACCTGACCTAATTGCGTAGGCCCCAAAGTGCAGTTTAAGCCGGTAAATGTAATCTCATCTATTTTTTCAGCTTGTGCTAAAAGTTCTCTTAGGCTTAATCCTATACGGGTAAAACCATTCTGATTTACACTGAAAGAAACTGTAATTTTGGCATTCGGATTATAAGATTTTATCAACTTAATTGCAGGGATTAAATCTACTAGCTGTTCCTGTGTTTCAAATATATATTCTTCTACAACGACATCAATAAAAATCTTAACCAAATCAAGATAGGCTTGTTGGTTTTGTACTTGAAGGTTATCTGCTAAACCTGATTGTAAGACGTAATACGGTCCGATATCGGCTACTACTTTCACTGTATCTTGTGTTTTTAATTCATATATGGCTTCATTTGCTAAATGCCAGGCAGCCATAACCATTTGCTTAACCTGATCGGCCGATTTTTTCAACATTAAAGGAAAAGCTGCAAATGTATTGGTTTTGATCCGCGTCGCACCGGCTTTAATATAAGCATGATGAATTTGTTTGATGCGATCCGGATTGGATAAATTTACTGCCTCCAACAAAGAATAATCTTCACGATAAAGCCAGCGATAATAGGTTCCCATCGCTCCGTCATATATAACCGGAGCATTCTTAGCTGTAGAATCAGAATTCATTACCAAAAACCTCCTTCGCCACATCAACACTACTTTTCGCATTTTGACAATAGTAATCTGCACCTATTGATTTGGCATAGTCTTCGGTTAACACTGCACCCCCAACCATAATTTTACAATCAGGCTGTTCCGGATTTAAAAGTTTAATCGTTGCCTCCATTGCCGGCAAGGTCGATGTCATCAATGCGGAAAGACCTACTAATTTAACATTCTCCGCTTTAACTGCCTCTAAAATTCTTGCAGGAGCAACATCGTTGCCTAAATCACGAATTATATAATCATAGTTTTCCAAAACAGTTTTGACAATATTTTTGCCTATATCATGAATATCGCCTTCAACTGTAGCAACTACAATAATAGGTTTAGAATCGGCGACTTCTTTTGCTGATTTTTGTTTGTTGTGTGCTGAGTCCGCAACTTGAGATTGAACTTCAATTGCTTTACGAATCGGGTTCAAAGCACTTTGGGCTGCTTTTGAAGATTGGAGAAGTTGTGGCAAAAAAGTTATACCTTCTTGATAAAGCCTGCCCACTTCATCTAAAGCAGGAATAATCTGGTCTTGGATGATATCTAAGGGATTCATCTCTGTTTGCAAAGCTTGGATTGCCAATTGTGCCGCTTCATTTTCTAATCCCTTGATAATAACTTGCGCCAAAGACTGAGCCTCAGCCATTGAAGTTGTTGTAGCAACTGTTGCTTTAGATGTTCTGGTTGTTTGATGATTACCACTTATAATATCGCCTTTTTCTTCAACATAGGCCAAGTAGTTGGTCTGGTTCGGATCTTGGCCGAACAAAGCCATATGACCGGCTCTGGTTGCTGCTATTTCTTCATGTTCCGGATTCAAAATTGCTAAATCCAAACCGTTAGCTAATGCTTCTGCATAAAAAACCTGATTAAGTTGACGTCTTGCCGGCAAACCGAAAGAAATGTTGGAAAGACCGATGATCGTCAGTATACCTAATTTTTCTTTGACCAGCCTGATTGTACGTAAACATTCAATACCACCGGTAGGTTCAGCTGCAGCCGTCAGCACAAGGCAATCTGCAATCAGATTTTCTTTGGGCAAACCTTCATTTTCACATCGCTCTATGATTTTTTCCAAAACAACTATTCTCTGTTCAGCAGTCTTAGGGATTCCTTGTTCATCCAGCGGCAAAACAATAACCATTGCACCATATTTTTTGGCAAGAGGTATTACCTCCGCCATGCTCTCGGCTTTGCCGTTCATTGAATTAATGATACTGCGACCGTTAGCAAGCCTTAATCCGACTTCCAAAACATCCGCTTTATTTGAATCAATTTGCAACGGTAAGCGACTAACAGCTTGTATTTTTTTCACGACTTCCGCCATTGCTGCTGCTTCATCTATACCCGGTAAACCGCAATTAATGTCAAGAATATCTGCACCGGCAATTTCTTGCATAATAGCCATTTTCTGATAGGCTTCATAATTTTTGTCCGAAAGTGCCTGTTTAAGAATTTTTTTACCGGTCGGATTTAGTTGTTCACCGACAAATAACGGTTGTGTACCGATCTGAACTGTTTTGGTTGAAGAACATACCTTCGGATCTTGTTTAATTTCAGGTCTTTGAAACTTCAGGTCAGAAATATTATCGTACAATGCTTTAATATATTCAGCATTTGTACCGCAACATCCACCTAAAAATTTAACGCCCAGTATCGCAGCTTCTCGCATATTTTCTACAAATTCATCAATCGGCAAATTGTATAATCCGGTTTGCGGATCGGGTAATCCGGCATTAGGTTTCAGTAAAACCGGCACTTTACTATATTTGAGTATTTCTTTGATTAAAGGCAGTAATTGCTTTGGACCGGTTGAACAATTCAGCCCGATCACATCTGCACCGAGACTTTGAGCCAAAGTAACATACGATGCAATATCCGTACCGCTGAAAGTTCTGCCGTTCGCTTCAAAACTCATCGAACAAATTATCGGTAAATCGGAGTTTTCTTTTACTGCTAATAAACCAATCTTCAATTCATAAAGATCCGACATTGTCTCAAACATTATCAGATCAGCACCTGACTCTTTTGCCAATTTTATTTGTCCGGCAAAATCTTGATAAGCTTGCTCAAAACTCATACTGCCGTTCGGTTCAATCAGGGCACCTAAAGGACCACAATCAAATGCCACCAAGGGTTCTATTTGAGATTTCTTATTCTCTGAAAGAGAATCATCGTCAAGTCCGGTTGAATCAGGCTTCTGTTGTTTTACATCAGCCTGATATTCCGCTACAGCTTTTTTGGCTAATTTAATCGCTTGGGGAATCACCTGTTCAGGTGTCAAGTCCGAGGATTTCAGCTTATGAAATGATGCACCGAAAGTATTAGTCAGGATAATATCCGAGCCTGACTTAAGATATGCTTTATGAGTATCAATCACCCAATCCGGTTGGAAAAAATTCAGAGATTCCGGGGCTTCGCCAGGTTTCAGACCGCGCTTTTGGAATTCCGTACCACTGGCACCGTCCATGATTATAAAATCTTTATTAAGTAAATTTTCAAATTTGTTTTTCGCAAAATTTTTCACAACATCCACCTCTGCTGTGTAATCATTTTTTCTTTAACTAATTTAAATCAGTCTCAATTCTTATTGGCGGAAACGTCCGCAGTAACCGCCTCTTCTGCGGAGAACACAATCTCCTTTAAGCCGGCAAATACTGCAGGGATCTGTCACCTTGCTGATCGGTTCATCTAGAATAGCCATTATACAGGTTATGGACTTCATTGGCGACATTAATCCGTTATTTAATACAGTTACCCCGATTTTTCGATTAGTGTCTAAAATTTTCAGAAAATTTTCCTGAACACTTAATGGAAGATCACCATAGCCCGGTGAAAAACGCGTGCTGAGATATTTTCTTTGTTTAAGAAATTCTTGTCTTAAATAATCTTCTTGTTGATCAAGATAAGTTTCAATTATTACAGATGCACTGGCATCAAGAATTACAGCTTGCTTCATATCTAAACGTTGGCTACGTCTCAAAATAAAATCAACTTCTTGGCCCAATGTTGCAGCCATCAGAATCACTTGTTCCGCATTTCCTAAATGAGCATTGATATCTTCGCCGATCAATACAAGATCTAATTCAGAACGCAACATGCTTTTCCAAATATTGTTCGGTTTAGCAGCTGCCAAAACTGTATCAATCGCCTCATCCATTTCCACCAAGAATTCATCGCTTAAATCTTGATTCTGATATCCCAAATAATTAAGTATCGCTTTTTTATTAATCCTGTTTTTCATGTGTCAGTTCTAATATTAATAATTTATTGTGTAATTATTTCTTTGCGATTCATTTATAATAATTAACTCTTAATAGTTATCAATGGTTTTCCCGATATCCGTGCGATAACTCATATTAGCAAAATGAATTCTGTTAATATTGTTATAAACTGCCTGTCGAGCTGCTGCCAGATTTTCTTTTACGGCAACTACCGATAATACACGTCCGCCATTCGTGACAATTTTCACTTTTTGATCTGAATTTGCATCAATAATTTGTTTCGTTCCATTATGATAAACCAAAATATCCGGATCCACCAAATCCAAACCGCTTATCTCATATCCGGTTTCATATTTTCCCGGATAATCTTGAGAAACAAGGATAGTTGCCATTGCTACATTCTCCGCAAAATCAAGTTCAACCGGTTTCCCTTCAATAGTTTGTATTATATTTGTCAAAAGATCCGATTTTAGTCTTGGCAGTAAAACTTCTGTTTCCGGATCACCGAATCTGGTATTAAATTCAAGTACATATAGCTTGCCGTTTTCAACTAAATAACCGATAAACAATATACCGGTAAATCCCAAATTTTCTTCAGCTAAACCTTGTTCTATTTTACGAATAATCTCATTCGACTGCTGATCCAAATCTGTTGTCCAATATGGATTGGGCGAAATACAGCCGACCCCGCCGGTATTCGGTCCGAGATCATTGTCATAAATTTTCTTATAATCCATGGCCGTATCAAAAGGATAAATCTTGTTACCTGACACAAAACATAACAAGGAAGCTTCAAAACCGGATAAGAATTGTTCCATGACAATTTCCGCTCCTTGATCGCCAAAAATCCGATTATGGAAAATATCGGTCAAGGCTTGGACAGCATCTTTTTTATTTTGACAAATTGAAACTCCCTTGCCGGCACATAAACCGTCTGCTTTAATCACCACCGGATAGCCGAATTCCTGTAAACCGGCTAATGCAGCATCGTAATTATCATATTTGAAATACTTGGCAGTCGGTATTTGATATTTCCCCATAAATTCTTTGGCAAAAGCTTTACTGGATTCAAGTCGGGCTGCTAATTTGCGAGGACCGAATGCTTTGATTCCTTTTGCCTCAAGATGATCGATAATTCCTTCACTTAAAAACTGTTCCGGCCCGACTATAACTAAATCAATTTGGGTTTTTACTAAAAATTTGTCAATTGATTCGATATCATTATTCAGCAACTCAGCATTTATGATTCTTTCATGCGCTCCGCCATTATGGGTTGAAATATAGACACACTCTGTTTCCTCATTTTTTAATAAAGCTTCAGCAATTGCATGTTCACGTCCACCATTGCCGATGATAAGAATATTCATTTCCCGGTCTCCTTATTTTGATATTCGCCTTTAATTTTGTCAGTTACAAATCAAGAAATATCTCATTATTTCTATATTTTTATTTTTAGCTTTAGCTATATCCGTTACAAATCTATATAGACTCTATTGTTCTTTATGGTCAGTTTATCTTCACAAAAATATTTTACAGCTAAAGGCAGAATTTGATGTTCTATTCTCAATACATATTTGGCAATATCTTCCGGCTGCCATTTTGCATCCAAAGCAATTGCCTGTTGCAAAATAATCGGCCCGGTATCTTGTCCTTCATCTACAAAATGTACCGTGGCACCGGAAACTTTTGCTCCTCTTGCATAAACCGCCTGATGCACGTTCGCTCCGTAATAACCCTGACCTCCGAAAGCCGGCAAAAGCGACGGATGAATGTTAATAATTTTATTTGGATATTTTGCAATCAGCTCAGGTGTGATATATCTTAAATAACCTGCCAAAACTATCAAATCTATTTCATATTCGGTAAAAAGTTCTATCAATTTCCGATCATAAAGCTGATTGGTCGGAAAATCTTTTTTCGAAATATGCAATGCGGGAATTTTGTTCTGTTCAGCTCTTATTAAACCGTAAGCATTTTTATTATTGGAAATCACAAGTGAAATTTCTCCGGCGAAAAAACCGGCTTGTTCTCGGTCAATCAAGCTTTGTAAATTTGACCCGCCACCTGAAATCAAAACTGCAATTTTTTTCTTAGACATTAATTAATCCTCTGCCTGCTGCTTTTACTCAAAAATTATCTTGCTTTACCGATTTTAGAATCAGCTACAAAAGTCGGCTGACTAATCTTGCAAATTGCGTAAATTCACTTCACCGTTACCAGAAATTACTTCCCCCATCAAAATATGTTCAATGTTTTGAGATTTCAGATCAGCAATTACATTTTCAGCTTCTTGGGCAGGTACAAAAATGACCATACCTATTCCCATATTAAAGGTACCAAACATCTCACGTATATTTACATTGCCCCATTCAGCAAGCAATTGAAATATTGTCGGAATTTCATAATCCTTCAGATCCCAGTAAACAGCCTGACCTTCAGCCAATGAACGCGGCAGATTTTCAATCACTCCGCCACCGGTAATATGGCTCAAAGCATGGATATCATATTTTTCCAGTAATGGTATGACTTCTTTCGTATAAATCCTGGTCGGGATCAGCAATTCTTCAGCTAAGGTTTTTCCCAACTGATCAATATATGTATCAATGTCAAATTTTTGCAGGTCAAATATTATTTTACGAATCAGAGAAAATCCGTTGGAATGTACACCGCTGGATTTAAGACCGATTAGCTTATCACCGATTTGAACATTATTCGGATTCAGAACATCTTTTTCATCAACAATGCCAACCGCAAAACCTGCCAAATCATAATGATTCTCCTGATAAATACCCGGCATTTCGGCAGTTTCACCACCGATCAATGCCATTCCGGCTTGCTTGCATCCTTCAACAACTCCGGCAACGATATTTGCCATTTTTTCCGGAATCAATTTACCTGTAGCAATATAATCAAGAAAAAACAAAGGCTTTGCACCCTGACAAAGTACATCATTAGCACACATAGCAACACAATCAATACCGATCGTATCGTGTTTGTCAGCACGAAAAGCCAAATCAAGTTTGGTGCCGACACCGTCAGTGCCTGAAACGAGAATCGGTTTTTCATAATTAAGTTCCGGCAGACGATACATGCCGCCAAAACCGCCCAAATCAAAGATGACATTTTCATCAAAAGTCTGTTTTACCAAATCTTTAATCAGTTTTACCTGTTGATAACCTGCTTCCTTATCTACGCCTGAATCCTTATAGGTTAGCGACATAATACCTCCTGTTAATCTTTTGTTTTGGTTAAGCTAAAAATCAATCGGATAATTGCCGGTGATACAATGATCGCAGAAATTATTTTCTCCGCCGCAAGCTTCCAATAATCCTGCATGTGACAAGAAATAAAGCGAATCTGCATCAATCTTCTCACGTATTTCTTCGCAAGTTCTATTGTACGCCATTAATGCTTCCGCATCAGGTACATCCATCGATAAATTACACGAATAGCGATACATTGGAGCGGAAATTCTGACATGTACCTCTTTTGCTCCTGCTTCCCGCAACATTTTTACCGTTCTGGTTGACGTTGATCCTTTAATAATCGAATCATCTATTAATATGATTCTTTTATCTTTCAAAACTTCTTTCACGGGATTGAGTTTGATGTAAATATCAGTCAATCTTTCTTTTTCATTTGTCGTCAAAAAAGTGCGTCCGATATATCTGTTTTTGATAATGCCGTCTTTATAAGGAATATGTGAAGCTTCCGCATAACCGATCGCAGCAATTAAACCTGAATCAGGAGCACCCATAACAATATCACCTTCAGTCGGACATTCTTCATAGAGCAATTTGCCCATTTGATTTCGTGCTTTGTAGATAGATAAACCTTCCAAATAGCTATCCGGGCGGGCAATATATATCAATTCAAAAATGCAATTTTTCTTTTGAGTATTCGTTGAATAGAGATGAAAATCAAGTTTTTTACCTTGGATTACAACCATTTCACCTATATCCAAATCTCTGATCAAATCCGCTCTGCAAGAATCGATCGCACAAGTTTCTGAAGCAATTATATAGCCATCATTCATCTTCCCCGCACAAAGCGGTTTCAAACCGTATTGATCTCTGAAACCGATCATTTTATACGGATCCATATATACGCCGGCAAAGGCACCACGCAATTTGTTCAAATATTCTTTACCCTCTGCCAAAGAGGAATAGAGAGCTTTTGCTAAATTGTATAAAGAAAAATCCGGATTCAAAATATTCCCGTCAAGTGAAAGTAAACATTTTACACCATTGATATCATATTCTTTCGGCAAAATCGGTTGCTCAATATCATACTTACGATATTCACCATATTTCACATGACCTACACCGCGATCTCCCGGAATATTCATTGAAATATTATCCGGAAATAAACTGTTAATTTGACCGGAGCCTTTTTTAATTATCAATTGATTTGAATCTAACAAGCATACACCTGTGTTAACTTGACCTCGATGTTGTAATGCATATAAACCATAAATTAAGTAATGGGCTGCTGCACCATACCGTTCAGTAGTAACTCCTACTATTCCACTCATTTTATTTCCTTTATCTTATTAATATTTTTGCTCAGATTAGATATTTTTATCTTGATTAAACTTTTCTATTTTGATTGAATACTTCTATCTTGATTGGCGACATCTTCAATTAATTCTTGTTTATACCTTTTTAATTTTTCAGTTAATTCGTCTGAACTTAACGCCAAAATTTGGCAAGCCAGCAATGCCGCATTATCTGCCGCATCAACTGCGACGGTTGCTACCGGAACACCTTTCGGCATTTGAACAATTGAAAGCAATGAATCCATGCCAAGAAATGCTGATCCTTTAATCGGTACACCGATTACAGGCAAAACTGTCATTCCTGCTATAACACCGGGCAAATGAGCTGCTTTACCCGCTAGACCGATGACACATTTAATCTCGTTTTTTTCAAATTCGGCAACACATTCTTGCAAAGCATCCAAAGCTCGATGAGCAGATATCACACGTACGATATATTCCACACCAAATTTATCCAACATTGTTAAGGCTTTTTCGGCGATTTGATAATCCGAACTACTACCCATTATTATTGCTACTTTCATTCTTATTGTTTCTCCTTAAGTCCCATTCAGTTTTCCGACCAATTGTCGGCTAAAGTCTCAAAGTGTTTCGGATAATCCTTTATGGAAATGTTTCTGAACAAGTCCGGATTCATCCGATCGATTAAACTTCTGATTCCTATAACTTTTCCATCTTTGGAGGCAATTGCATCAACACCGCAATCACCCGGCAGTTGACTGGATTGATTTAACGCGAGTATATCAATTTTGGTTTGAATGTTTTCCAAATCAACACAATGCAAGGTAATATTGCGACCACTAATCGGAGCCGTATAGACGGTTTGGCTCTGGTCGGTAAGATAGCTATTTTGAATTACTGCAACATCCTGCATTAAGTGTACATATTGATTATTCTTATTGGCTGTAAAAAATAATTCGTTTTTAATTTGACCAAAATATCCTGCATCAATCAAAGCGGACATCCCTGCCCCGATTCCAATCAGCAAACCTCCACGCTTCTGCAATTCTTCCAAAGCGGCTTTTACTTTTTCTTGTTCGAGGACTACGGTTAAGGCTCCGGAAATGTTTTTGATCATTGAAGCCATATAATCACCATGAGGGATTGCTAAAACTGAAGTTCTCGCAATTTTCTTAACAAAATTTTGTAGACTGACATAATAATCAGCTTTATTCAAAGTTCTGATCACAGCTTGTTCGACTTCAAATCCTACTATGGTCATGGCTCTTGCTAAATCGTATTCTCCGGTAGCACCTTCAAATACCGGAATTAGAACTTTTTTCTTGAGAGCTTTAATCGGTTCAATTGTTTTTTGCTTAAACGTCGAATTGAGGATAGATTGTACTTCATGATCAACTTTATCCGTCTTATGTAAAATATCAGGATACACTTTAGCTAAATCGGCAGTTCTTCGATCAATTAATTTCGCATAATCAAAATCGGTCGTGGTGATGCCAATGTCGTAAAATAACTCTTGATCAAATTCAACATCAGCTGCAACTTCGATAAGCAGATTGCCCGGAATGAAACTGTGAGCAAGATCAGCAAAGTCATCATCCAATTCTACACCTAACGAATTGCCGAGACCCATATCTTGTAAGGTGTAAGTAAGACCGTATTCACTAATAACTGAAGCAGCCAAGACTTTACCGGCACAATATAATTCGTTATATGCCGACATTACTTTGGCAAAGGAAGAAAAGTCAATTATACCCTGTCCATTCAAGCCAACTCTGGTCAATAAAATATTTGAATCGGCTCGTTTAAATTCACGCGATACTACTTGATCAATCGAAACGGTATTGACTGCAAAACTGACAATTGTCGGCGGAACATCAATGTCTTGATAACTACCACTCATAGAATCTTTGCCGCCAATCGCCGGAATTTCCAATTGTGACATCACTTCAAATGCTCCCAACAAAGCTAAAAACGGTGTACCCATGCGTTTAGGATCATTATGAATTGCCGGGAAAAATTCTTGCATTGAAATACGAATATCTTTATATTTTCCGGTCAAAGCAATATTTTTGACAATTGATTGCAGAACCGCATAGTAACCGGCATGATAAGCTGAAGTTTTGGCAATTTCCGGATAAAAACCGTAAGTCATGACCGAAGCTGTTTGTGTATGCTCAACAGGAAATTTTGTGACAATGCCGTCTTGAACAGTTAATTGATTTTTACCACCATATTCAGCCAATACTTTATTTCGGCCTAAAGTCGAATCAAAATTCGTTGCCAAGTTTTTAAAAATAGATTTGTTTAAACTTAAAAATTGACGTTCTTCAGCGGTTTGTACTTCGAAGTCAAAACCAAAATTCTTAAATGACGTGTCTAAAACAGCATTTTGATATTTCACCGCACCGTTGGAATCAAGTAATTCACGACTTAAATCCATGATGATTTCATCGTTCCAGAACATTCTTAAACGCTTAGTATCAGTAACTCTGGCAACTTCTGCATAACGTACATCTTCTTCTTCACAATATTGAATAAACTCAACTAAATTATCCGGACTGACAATAACTGCCATTCTTTCCTGTGATTCGGCAAGAGCAATTTCATAACCGTTGAGTCCGGGATATTTGGTATATACTTTGTTCAAATTGATATCCAGGCCGTCAGACAATTCACCAATCGCGACGGAAACTCCACCTGCTCCGAAATCATTACATTTTTTGATCAATTTGCCGGCTTCCGGTCTTTTAAATAAACGTATAATTTTTCTCTCAGCAAAAGGATTGCCACGTTGAACTTCGGCACCCGCTTTTTCTAATGTTTTGGCAGTTTGGATCGCCGAAGAACCGATTGCCGCACCTAATCCGTCACGCCCGGTTGCTGCTCCGAGCAACAGAATTATATCTCCCGGTTCACCCGATTCACGCAGAACATTCTCCTTTTTGACCGCACCGACTAAAGCACCGAGTTCCATACGTTTTGCAACATAGCCGTTATCATAATATTCGCGGATCAGACCGACCGGCGAACCGATTTGATTGGCATAGTCGGAAAAACCGTTCATTGCTTTATTGCAGAGATATTTTTGCGGTAATTTACCGGGCAGGGTTTCGGCAAAAGGAGTCAGCGGATTCCCTGCACCGACAATCCTGATTCCTTGGATAACTTCACCTCTGCCGGATAACGGATCTCTGATCGCACCGCCAATACAAGTGTGCGCTCCGCCGTAAGGCTCTATTTCAGTCGGATGATTGTGGGTTTCATTTTTGAATAAGTGCAACCAGCGTTCAGTTTTGCCATCGACATCTAATTCAAGCTCGATTGAACAAGCGTTAATTTCATCCGATTCCTCCATGTCATTCAGAATCCCGCGCCTTTTCAATTCTTTCGCATTAATTGTCGCTAAATCCATTAAAGATACCGGATTAGGTTTGCGACCTGCATAAACAAATTCTCTGGTGTTAAGATATTTCAGATAACTCTTTTTAACCAAATCATGATATTCACCATCCGTTATTTCGACATTTTCTATATTAGTCAAAAATGTCGTGTGGCGACAATGATCCGACCAGTAAGTATCCAACATTTTAATTTCACAAAATCGCGGATCCCGATTTTCTTTGCGGAAAAAGTCTTGAATGACTTGCAAATCATCAACATCCAGACCAACACCACGTTCAGATTTAAAAGTTTCAAGTTCTGCTTGACTAAAATTCAAAAAGCCATCGACCGGAAGATGTTCTGTTTCATCCGAAATTTCATAATCAAAATTAATCTCTGCAGGCTTTGTTTCTTTTTCAACCACGGGATTAATCAGATATTGCTTAATTAAAGTCAAATCGGCCGGATTCGCGAGCTCAAATCGATAACCTTTATAGTAACGCAAGTCATTAGGTTGACCCAAAATACTTTCGACAAACTTCAAGGTTAAATCTTCAACTTGGTTGTATTGACCGGACTTGTCTTTGATAAAAATTAAATCCTCCGGCAGTATATCTATCAGTTCACCGTAACGCAAATCAAAAATTGCCGTAATCAAATCTTGACGTTTTGATTCATCGGCAAATTGATAAATGTGGTATATTTTCAGATTCTTGATTTCTACTTGCAAAAAATTCTTAATCACTGCGAACAATGCATTGGCTTCTTGGTCAAATTCAGGAAATTTTTTAAAGACAATCATTTTATTTTTCTCTTTCAAAATATTCAATAGCAAATTATCCTAGAATCAAGTCAGATAATTCTTCCGGTTCAATTTTTTCACCATTGCGATAAACACGCATATTTCCGGCAGAAATTTCATCGATCAATACGATTTCACCGTCATTGTCCATACCATATTCAAGTTTGATGTCAATCAATTGCAAATTACGATCAGCCAGATATTCTTCAATTAAATCCGCAATTTTTATCGTTTGTGCAATTAAAAAATCATATTGTTCGGCTGTTAACAGTCCGAGCGCCACTAAGGCATCTTTGGTAATCAACGGATCTTGTCTGGCATCATCTTTCAAGGTAATCTCAACATAATTATCCAAAGGCATCATCTCTTCGGCATATAAACCATATCTGCGAATGAAGGAGCCTACCGCATATTTGCGTTCAATTATCTCCAGACCCTTTCCGAAAGGCTGGCATTTCTTGACATTCATTGTGCCTTGTTCAAGGTCTGAGCCCACCATGTGGGTTTTGATCCCGGCATTTTCCAGCATATTCAAAAACAAGTTCGTAACACTCAGGTTTTTCTTCCCCATGCCTTCCACCGACAAACCAACTTCATTTGCTCCCGGATCAAAAACACCGTCTTTACCGGTCATATCATCCTTGAAACACAGTTGGACTTCGGTTGGACTTACTTCGTAAACGTCTTTGGTCTTACCCTTATATAGAAGTTTCATTTTTCTCCCTTGTATATTAATGTTCATCAGAGTCATAAAACTTTGATTGTTGATTTTCATTATCTTTTGCTGTAATCTTCTTATATCTTTTTAACTCGATTATCAATTTACTTCTCAGATCTTTTTTACTTCAGCTTTAGTTAAACTATTCACAAATTATAAAAGCCCTGATGAACAGAGCGTGAAACCTGTCCGTCTGGGCTTTTACCCCTCTGGTGTAATACATTTCTGTATTGTACCGCTTGGTCCTGGCTTTATCCGAGATCGTACGTTTACTTCAATTTGATTTTTCGATCTCATTTGTTCATTCTCTTTTGCTTATATTCTCAAACGGTGTCTACTGGTCAACAGATTTGAGAATTATATGAAAAATCATATATATTGCCGGATCCCTAGATACTCTTTCACAATTATTAGTAATTGTTAATCATGATACTTGTATACTGAAAATTTGTAAAACTCCGCCAGAAAATTTAGTAATATTATTCTATAGCAAACCTGTTTTTATTAACCGGGCTTTGCAAATGCAAAATTATTAAAGCCAAGAACAATTTCTCGGCTTTAATCAAAAAATTTTAATTATTCTAATTTAGTAACACTTTACATATATCTTGTTTTGTCTGTGCAAACAACTATCGGTAACAAATTACTTTGCTTTTTATTCCCCGGGTAAAGAAACATAACCTGTTCTGCCATTATATGTAAACCTCACCATGTTGTTGACCAGGAATCCTTGGATTCGATGACCTCTTACGATTGTGCTGATGATTGATCCACTCGGGCATTCCTTACATTTATTTTTGCGTAACGTACCCAGTAATCACAAGATTGCTTGGCGTTGTTAAACTCGTTACCACATAAGCAGGATATCCGTTATTTATCTTCAAAAATTGCAAAAGATTAAAATTCTTTTTGGTAATAATAATCTATAACAAAGCTATTTCAGTATCTAAGTTTTGTAATTATGTCAGATGTAAAAACTCGTTAATTCTTGAAACGCCAAAATAACTTATCTTCTGTGTTTTAACAGAGTTTGTTTAAGTTCTTCTTCAATTAACAGTAAGTCTTTTTCAGCTTGCTGTCTTTGATTATATCCTTCTTGGTGGATTTTAATTGTTTCTTCAATCGTATCAATTAAGTCTCTATTAGTCTTTTTGAGGGTTTCAATTTCAATGATCCCTCTTTCTGATTCTTTAGCTACTTCAATCGTATTCTGTTTTAATTTTTCTGAATTTTTTAATAATAACTCATTAGTTGTGTCAGTTACTGATTTTTGTAATTTCAAAGCATTTTCTTGTCTGGCTAAACCTAAAGCAATGACAATTTGACTCTTCCATAAAGGAATGGTATTTAAGATTGCCGTCTGAATTTTATCAACTAAAATCTTATCATTATTTTGAATTAATTTAATTTGCGGAGCTGTCTGCATAGCCATTGACTTCGATAATTTTAAGTCGTGTACTTTTTTCTCAAATCTGTTAACAGTTTCTTCAAAGTCGGAAACTAATTGAGCATTCATCGGGTCGCCGGATTCTTGTGCTTCTGCTCTTAATTTCGGAATAGTTACGGTAGTCATTTCTTGAATTACTTCCTCACCGGCAATGATATATAAATTTAAGCTATGGAAATACTCTAAGTTTTTACTATATAACTCATCATACATAGCAATATCTTTCATCATTTCAACTTTGGCATTATCCAATTGGCCTTCAATTTTATCAATTTGAACCTCAACTGTTGCAAATTTATTTTTAAATCTTTCAATTCGACGTTTCAGTTTACTCGGTAAAATGCCTAAAAACCCTTTACTTTCTCCGATCGAATCAATTTCCATGTCTTTAACTTGAACCATTAAATCTGATAACAGTTTACCGGCATCACCAATATCCTTATTTTTCACTTTATCTAAAATAGTGTCTGAAAATTGGGCTAAATTTCTTTGGGCTCCAACACCGAATGAAACAGCTTGATTGGAATCCATTATATTTAAGCTGTTTTTAATTTCATCTACCTTCTCTCTTTGTTCAGGCGAAAGTTCCTTTCCTCTTTCTGCCATATCTGTCTGAACTTCTTGTTTAACAAGTTCCATATTTTGCGAAGGTTGGTTTAATACTTCTTTATTTTGTTGTAAATCTTTTAAACTAATTTCCGACATATAAATTCTCCTTATAAATTAATAATTTTTTAATTCTTCTATAATCATTTCCATAATCTTAAAATCAGGCATCGGCATAACTTTATTAATTTGATTTGTTACACCTTGAACACCAAAAACAGATGGGTCTTGAGCTCCTGAAACTCCTGTTCTGAAACCATGTTTTTTCCAAGCCAAATCTTGAATTTTATTATCCGTTAAAGCTGTAATAGTTTCTTCTCCCAATTCATCTAAAGCAATCATTACATGTGAAGAATAAACTGTAGGAGTAGGATATATTATTACAATATCCTGACCGATTTTTTCCCAATCTTCCGGATGAGAAACAGCAAATTCCAGAATTTGATTTTCATAAGCAGCTATCATCGGATAAGCACCGACTCCCATTTTTAAAAACTGTTCGAAAAGGTCATGGGAAGAAGTGTCCATATATCCCATTTTGCCGAAAAAGTTTTTTACATCAGGCATAATATTTGAAAAATCTTCTTTGCTGTCAACAACTCCCTTATTAATAGAGTTAGCAATTAATCCTGCAAACATGTTACCGGAATTTGATTTTGTCGGATCTGTCGTTTTAACTGAAACAGAACCGTATAATTCAGGTAAACCGATGTCTGCCCAAGTTTTTCCTTCTATAATAGCTCCTGAAAATTTCTCCATATCCATATACCAGGAACCGTTTTCTTCAACAACATATCCATGTTCAATAAATTTATCTTTAATATTTGCATGAGTATATAAAACCAATGGTGTATTTAAGATAATTTCAGATTTTTTCGGAGTACCGATTTCAGCTTTATATAATTCTAAAGCAGTCTGTGATGCAGGAAATAAATAATTCATATTTTCTTTATCTGCTCTGACCATATCTATAGAACCGGCTTTTTTGTAATTGACATCTAAGCCATAATCTTTACTCATTATAGATTTGAATTCTTCATCTTCGAATAATCCTATTTTTTCACCGCCCAAGTAACCATCTACTTTTTGTAAAGCCTTCGGTTTAAAAAACATAAATGCAATTACAGTAATTATCACTACTAACAGAACTCCTAAACCTATTATTTTAGATTTATTCATACATTACCTTCCTCCATTTTAACTGTTTGAGTTAATACTTTAACGTCAGTTGAAATATCCATAATTTCTCCTTGCATTAAATGTTCAAACTGTTTATCAAACGAATTCGTTAACAAAGTAAGTCCGTTAATAACATCTTTTCTGGCGGTTAAGATACTTTCTCCTTTAACTTTTGATTTATGTAATTTGTCATATTTAGAAATTAAAGATGAAGCAGTTTCCAAATAGTAATTGATAAATCTCCTGGCTAAAGGAATTTTACTTGGATTTTCTTGTAAATGTTCAAAAATAGATATGCCGGACTGATATAAGCGTTCAGACAAATTTTTAATTTCACTGTCATAAGAAATTTTACTTCCTGATTCTAAAACTTGAATATCATCGAAAGCATCAGACATCAGTTGTTTCATTTCTTCGCCATTAGCTTCTTTCAGTTTAATAGAACCTATTTTTAACTGTGGTTTGGAGGCTAAATACAATCCGATATATGCACCTACAGGTAAAGCTATTAAAAAAGGAATAGGCATATGAAGAAATAAGGTTATTACAAACGTAATCAGACCACCTATCACTCCCAATATTGTTTGTCTTATCTCACTTTTTTTCATCATAAAATCCTTGTTTAATTATATCCCTTTACACTTCTGAATGCCCCGACCAGATCTTCTCTGCCATCAAATACTCGTGCATTGGTATAATTTGCAATTTCATCTAATTGATCAGAATCTGACATTCCGAACATAATGGAAAATACAGGAATATCTTGTCCGAATTCATCATATTTAATCATAAAATCAGAAAAACCGTCATCACTTCTGCCATCAGTCATCAGAACAATCGCCGGATTATATTGGGATAAATCATATTTGGCTAAACAATCCAATGCTTCATCCAAAGCTCTATACATATTTGTACCGCCACCAATTGATTGTTCTTGAACTCTTTGATTTAAAATTGATAAAGACTCCTGAGAACCATCTTCAACAAAAGCGGTATCAAGCACCCTGTCATCAAAGAAAATAACATAATTAATTTCTGCTTGATTAGCTTGAATAAATAATGATGAAGCTTTGTCTTGATCTAAAATTAAATCCATCGCTTCTTTAACTTGTTCTTCACCGGTTCCCGACATTGAACCGGAAAAATCCAAACAATAAATTGTTAAAGAAGGTTTTCTAAAGTCGGATTGGTACAAGTTTAAAGCTTCATTTAATACGTCAGCTTTAGGTGTTTTAATAGGGGATAAGACCTTTTCTGTATCTAAGCCCCAATCAGAATTAAATACATCTTTATTGTTATCAAATATTCCTTGATAACCGGTTCTTCTGCCTAATTTTTGTAATTTATCCTGAGTTTCATCAGAAGTAATATATTCCTGAAATTTTAAAAATAATTCTTCTTGTTTTTGATTTCCGTTATCGATATAACCTAAAGGAGAATCTGCAATACTCATTCCATCGTAAGGATATACTACATATAAGGGTTCTTCGCCTCGGGAGACCAATTCTTGATTAGTCGTAATTATTAAGGACTCATAATTGACCATGGCATCATATTCACCATTCAAGAATAAAGTCTTTAACCATTCAGATGAACCGGATGATCTGTCAACTCCTTGTAATAATTTTGTGATGTTGTTTTGTAAAGTTTGATCTTTTAAATGTTCTTCAGTAATTACTTCAGGACTTCCTGCTAAAGCGTTTAAAAATCCCAAATAGGCACTGGCACCGGAATTAGATTGGGTTGCTGAAGTCATACAGAATTTTAATTTTCCGTTTTCAATAGCTTCCATAATATCTTTGATTGAAACTTCTTTGCCGACAAATCCTAATTCTTCAGCTAATGATTTTCTAATGCCAAATACTACCGGCGTAATTGTTGTAGATTCAATATGTTTTACTCTATGAGAATTGTCGCCCATCGAAATCCAAATATTACTTGCCGGCCAGACAGCATCATAAGAATCTGTTTCAGATTGGAGCTCTCTCATAATATCTATTGAACCCATATATGTCATTTCAATCTTAGTTTTATTATCATCAGCGAATTCCCTCATAATATCTTCTAATTCTTTATTTTCAGATCCGGATACAATTTTTAAAACTTTGCTTCCGGAACCAATTTCGGTAGTTTTTGAAGATGATTTTCCTTGATTAGATGATTTGCCCTGATCAGAAGATTTTTCCTGATCAGAGGAGTCTTTACCAAAACATCCGGTTAAAATAAGGATTAATCCCAATATTAAAAGTAATATTCTTTTTTTCATTTAATATTTCTCTCCTGCTTTTCTTACACAATAGATCGTTTCTTTAATCTATTATTTAATCTAAAATTAATACTTTTTTCTTTATTGTTCTAACCAGATAACAGTCCTTTTCTTTCCGGTAAGCTTTCCAATTTTTCTATAATTAATCATTATAAAATATTTAATAATTACTGAGTGTAATAAACAGGTAAATAATTTATCTCTTTTTCTTTATGATAATCTTTTGTCACAATGACTATTTTGTTCGATACGTGTTTGGCGTGTTTTCCCAAAAATTTATTTAAAGAAGAATAAACTTTGAAACCGGATGACTTCACTTCAATTGGACAAATTTTATTATTTTTTGTAATCAAAAAATTAAATTGGATTGTCGTGCCTATATGTTTTTCAGATTTATTGATATTTTTGCCTTTCAAATAAAGATTGTATGTTTATCTAAAATATTAACTTCACAATTGTGATAATAATCACTGCATGGGATATTCATTCATATATACTAATGATATATAATATCAAGATATAAACATAAGAAATTTAGCTTTTAAATTTTGTAATAGATATATATTTTTAAGAAAGGAATATTATGAGCAACGATTTTATGGCAGAAAGAAATAAAGCATGGCAAGGTTTTGAACTTGGCAATTGGTCTGAAACAATAGATACCAGAGATTTTATCCAAAAAAATTACAAACCCTATACCGGAACAGATTCATTTTTGGAAGAGCCTACAGAAAACACAAAATATTTATGGAATAAAGTTAGTGAGTTAATTCAGGATGAGGTGCGAAATAAGACAGTTACTGTTGATTTAACTCGTTTTAGCGGGATCGATAATTTCGATGCCGGATATATTGATAAAGATAAAGAAGTGATTGTCGGTTTGCAAACCGATGAACCTATGAAAAGAATGATGAATCCGTATGGTGGTTTCAGAATGGTTAAAGGTTCTCTAAATGCTTATAATTTGGAAATTGATCCAAAAATGGAAGAACATTTTACAGAATTCCGTAAAACACATAATGATGGTGTTTTCGATGCTTATACTGATGAAATGCGAAGAGTTCGTACAGTTGGACTATTGACCGGCTTACCGGATGCATATGGTCGTGGCAGAATTATCGGTGATTATCGTCGAGTCGCTTTATATGGGATTGATTACTTGATTCAAGAACGTATCAAAGATAAAAAGAATCTAACAGGAAACGCAACTGAGGAAGTCATTCGTAAACGTGAAGAATTCTCTGAACAGATTCGTGCCTTACAAGCTATGAAATCAATGGCAGCAAAATACGGTTTTGATATCGGTCGCCCTGCATATAATGCACAAGAAGCAATTCAATGGCTTTATTTTGGATACTTAGCTGCTATCAAAGAAAATAATGGCGCTGCTATGAGTTTAGGTAAGAATACAACTTTCTTGGATATTTATATTCAGCGTGATTTAGATAATAAAACTTTAACCGAAAAAGAAGCACAGGAATTGATTGATCAATTTGTAATCAAATTGCGGTTAGTTCGTCACCTGAGAACTCCTGAATATGACGAATTGTTCGCCGGAGATCCTACTTGGGTTACAGAAAGCATCGGTGGTATGGGCGAAGATGGTCGTACTTTAGTAACCAAGACAGCTTTCCGTTTTTTACATACATTGACCAATTTAGATACCTCTCCGGAACCGAATATGACAGTGTTATGGTCAAATGACTTACCTCGCGGCTTTAAAGACTATTGTGCCAAAATGAGCATTCAAACTGACTCCATTCAATATGAAAATGATGATTTGCTTCGTCCGATTTATGGTGATGATTGTGCGATTGCTTGTTGTGTATCTGCCATGCAAGTCGGCAAACAGATGCAATTTTTCGGTGCCAGAGCAAATTTAGGCAAGGCACTGCTTTATGCACTTAACGGTGGCATTGACGAAATTAAGAAAGACAAACAAGGCAATCTGATACAAGTTCTCGATGGAATTGAAAAAAATACAGAAGAAATTTTAACCTATGATCAAGTTGTAGCCGATTTCAAAAAAGTAATGGATAAATTATCAAACATTTATGTTAATACGATGAACACAATTCATTATATGCATGATAAATATGCTTACGAAGCTGGTCAAATGGCATTGCATGATCCGAAAGTTCATATTTTCATGGCATTTGGAATTGCCGGTATTTCGATTGTTGCCGATTCTCTATCTGCAATAAAATACGCAAAAGTTCGTCCAATTCGCGATGAAAACGGAATTACCGTTGATTTTGAAATAGAGGGAAATTTCCCGAAATTCGGTAACGATGATGACCGTGTAGACAATATCGCTAAAGATGTTTCACAGTACTTTATGGATGCATTGAGGAAAACACCTGCATATCGTAATGCAGAGCATACTTTATCCTTATTAACAATTACCTCCAACGTAACCTATGGCAAGAAAACAGGTGCTACACCTGACGGGCGTAAAAAAGGCGAGCCATTTGCTCCGGGTGCAAATCCAATGCATGGCAGAGATGAATCCGGTGCTTTAGCTTCCTTAAATTCAGTCGCCAAATTAAAATATCAAGGATGCTGCCAAGACGGTATTTCCAATACTTTCTCGATCATTCCCGGCTCACTCGGGAAAAATAGCGAAGAAAGAATTAATAACTTGGTTAATATTTTAGACGGTTATTTCAAGCAAGATGCTTTCCACATTAATGTTAATGTTTTAGAAAGAGCGTTATTAATTGATGCTATGAAATATCCTGAAAAATATCCTAACCTTACAATTCGTGTTTCCGGGTATGCTGTGCGATTCAATCAATTGGATCGAGAGCAACAAGAAGATGTTCTTGCCAGAACATTCCATGAATCTTTATAACCTGTATCATAAAACTCAAAAGTGAATGTCTCAAAAAGGCATTCACTTTTTTCAATATTTGCTCAAAAATCGAAGGTCTGCAAATCAGAATTTGTATAGCTCCAAACTTTGAGCAGAAACCGACTTTTAAATCAAGAAAGGTATGATCAACAATGAAAAGGCAAGATCAGCAAATTACAGGACAATTACATTCAATTGAAACTATGGGTTTAGTTGATGGTCCTGGTATTCGTACTATCTTCTTTTTGCAAGGTTGCCCGCTTCGTTGTTTATATTGCCATAATCCTGACACACAAGATCTTAATGGCGGAAGAATCGTGACCCCTTCCGAGATTTTACAATTAGCTAATCGTTATAAACCTTATCAGGGAGAAGATGGCGGTGTCACTTTTTCCGGTGGGGAACCTTTATTACAAGGCAAATTTTTGGCTGAATCGGTAAAACTCTTAAAAGAAAATGAATTTAATGTTTGTATTGATACCTCAGGATACGGTCAGAAGGAATATTATTCAAATATTTTTCCTTATGTCGACACTATTCTCTTAGATGTTAAGGCCTTCTCTGAACGAGCTTATTTAGATATGTGTCTTGTTAAACAAAAACCCTTAATCGATTTTATGAATCAGCTTGAGGATTACGGTTTTCACGGACAAATTTGGATTCGCCATGTCATGGTACCCGGATATACTGATAATAAGAAATCAATGCAAAAATTAATCCAAACCATTGAACCAATTCAACATTTAGTCGAACGATTGGAAATTCTGCCTTATCATACAATGGGCAAAGAAAAATACAAAGAATTAAACAAACCCTATTTATTGGAAAATGTTAATCCTATGGATAAAGAAAAAGCAAAAGAATTCGAAATATATGCCAATGTATTATTAGCAGAGCAAATGAGTAAAGACCGCATTGAGCTAATAGAAAAACAAGAAGTTGAAACTTCAACATTAGAAACGAATGTTTCACTTGAAGAACATAATAAGATCATCAGAAATTTCTCTAATTTACCATTATTACGACATATAAATCCAGAAATTTTAAATGATATACAACATCAATTCATCGTTAAAAAACTAGAAAAAGAGGAAATTTTATTTCAAAGTGGAGATGATCCAAATTATATGTACATCATCTATTCCGGTGCTATTAAAATATTTAATGTATTACCTAACATGAAAGAACAGATTTTCTATATTTACCGAAAAGACTCTTTTGTCGGAGGTCACAATCTATTATCTGATAGTAAATATTGGTATACAGGTGAAGCATTATTAGATTCGGTTGTCATTACTATCCCTGCAAAAATTTTCAATATCTACTTTGCTAACAAAAAAGCCGTCTTGAAAGAAATTTTAAGTCAAAGCTTTGCCCGAATTCGCTGGGCAGAAGATTTGATTAATCGCTTGGCAACTTTGAATTCATCAGTCAAAACAGCCGGTCTAATTCTACGTTTAGCAGAAAATTTCGGGATAAAAAAGAATGGTCAGATTCAGATTCCCATGAAATTCGATCGTGCCGAGATGAGTAATTTTTCAGGATTAACCAGAGATTCCTTAACCAGAAAACTTGGTGAATTTGAAGAACTTGGCTATATCCATATCGAAAATGAAATTTTGACAATTCTCAATTTCGATGCTTTAGAGTCTTATCTAAACTAATCTTTTATTTATATTAATTGTTTACTTTGTTGTCCCGCTTTTTATTGTCTAAGCTTTTCCATAGTCTAAGCTTTATTATAGTCTGAGCTTTTCCATAGTCTACACTTTTCTATAGTCTACGCTTTTCTATAGTCTACGCTTTTCTATAGTCTGAACTTTATTATAGTCCCGGATTTTTATTTCCGGAGTAAAGAAGCATAGACATAGCTGGTTCTGCCGTTATAAGTAAATCTGACCATGTTACCGACCAGAACTCCGCTTACTTTGTAACCTGCCGGAATTGTTCCCACGACACTTCCGTTCGGTGTATATCTCACATACAATGTTTGTTTGGCATAGCCGGTCATTGCAGGATTACCCGTCGTAGTCAAACTCATTGCCACATAGGCGGTCTTGCTGTTATAGGTGAACTTGAGCCAGGCTCCTTCGATTGTCCCGCTGACCAACAGCGGACGCCATGTTCTGATGATTATGCTGCCGTTAGGTGCACTTCTGATGATCGAATTGGCGATGATATAGCGCGTTACTTGAACCGGGGTTTCCTGCAACAAGGAAGCAGAGATATAACCGGTTCTGTTGTTATAGGTAAATCGCACCATGTTACCGACCAGAACTCCCTTTATCTGACGTCCGATCGGAATTGTGCCGATCACCGATCCGCCCGGAGCATTCCTTACATTAATTGCACTCTTCGCATAACCGGTAATCGGCGGATTAGTAGTCGTGGTCAGGCTTGTTGCCACATAGGCAGGATTGCCGTCATAGGTAAACTTAGTCCAGGCTCCCTCCAGTGTGCCGTTGATCAGCAAAGGTCGCCACAATTTGGTGATCATACTGCCGTTCGGAGCACTTCTGATGATTGAATTGGCATAAATATAGCGCGTTACCTTAATCGGATCTGCCTGCAGCATAGATGAATAGACATAGCAGGTTTTTCCCG
>JAAYNE010000147.1 GCA_012521015.1 Clostridiaceae bacterium
AAGATTTCGCATCATTTCGCCACCTCATAAAATGAGTGTGTAAATGATTTATCTTCATCACTAACATCGTAGTCTTCGTCATCAATTGAAGAGTAATTTACATAGAGTTTATTTTTATCAACAAGCTTAATTAGTACTCTCTTTTTATTATTGATATCCAGCTGCTCAAATTCATTATCGACTGCCTCCAGCTCCTGTGCTGTGAGGTAAGGAACAATTCGCTCATCTTGGTAAATGTAATCTTTGATTTCACTAATCGTGTTTTCATCTGAAGCTTGGATAGCATCAATTAGGGTTTGTCCATCTTCTTTCAGCTCACAATAGACAAACGAGCCGCCACCTTGCCAGTCGACATCTTGGGATATTCCTGCCTGTTCTCCGTTTATAACATTAGTAAGCCTTGAAACACACATATCCGCATGTTGATCAAGTTGCTCTATGGCAATAAATTTTCTACCCAATTTTAAAGCGACTGATGCTGTTGATCCACTCCCAGCAAAAAAATCTAAAACATATTCAGATTCATAGGATGACATCTCTATAATATTTTGTAATAACTTTTCAGGTTTTTTACCATTCGGAAAATCTACTGAACCTTCCTTTGACAAGTTATTATATTGAATATCATCCCATAAAGTTGACAGTTTTTCTTTATATAATAATTGCCCATTTTCATTAGCAGTTAACATATCTGATAGAAACATGAGCATATTGGTTGCCCCTGATGATGTGTAATATATTTCTACTAACTGTCCGGCATTTTTCCCTTTGGTTGGAACATATACTATGCTAACTAGCCCAGTGTCAGCTATAGATGTCTCTTCCATTACTGTTGCTCTAACAGAGGATTGAGCGTTAGTTGTTCTAAATATTTTTTCTGGAATCGTATTGTATACTTCTTCTTCTGTCATACTGTGCGTATCGGCATACTGTTTTACTGAGCAAGTTTTAGCATTCGGATAGTAATAATAGGTTCTATTTGATGCTTTATCTTCTCTAATTAGCTCTTTTTCACCAAGATCCAACAAAACAGATGTATACTTCCAGCTTTTCCCAGCCTCTATATACTCTTCTTGAATGTAATCCCAAACTGGGGTTAGAGCATACACCGGTTCTAAATTGATTGCATTTTTATTTTTTGCATAGACTTGGATAAATTCAGTTGCGTCCCTTAGGCTTTTGCCCTCTGAGCTTCCAGAGACACCACCAATTTTGGTTTTTACCGTAACAATATTAATAAAATTGTCTCGACCAAACACTTCATCTAACAAAACACCCAAATAGTTCATTTCAACATCATCTGTCTGAATCCATAAAAGACCATCTTCTGTTAAAACTCTTTTAGCTAAGTCTAGTCTATTTTTCATAAAGGTCAGCCATGTTGAATGATTGAATTGATCGTTATACAAGAATGAATCATTGCCTGTATTGTAGGGCGGATCTATGTAAATTAACTTGATCTTACCCTCGTAACGCTCAAGCAAGCTTGAGAGGGCAATTAGGTTATTACCTTTGATGATAAGATTGTCATCTTCTTTGAATTCTGTAGCGAGTTCTTCTTTTACTTCGATCGTTTCCGGGATTAACTTGCCCTCTAAATCCTTGTCGCCCACAGCTGTGTAACGCTTTGCATTTGTAAAGACTTTCGGTGTGAGCATATTCATAATTTGCTCTCTGGCGAGGATACTGTGAAACATTATCTCGTCTCGCTTCTGGTCGTCTTTATCTTGACCTCCGGCAAGCACAGCATCTTTGTAGGGAAAATCAAGCACAATATCATCTGCCTGAGAGATAAATTTTCCATCCGTAGCCAGCCCTATTTTATTCGTATACGCTGTATACGAATCAGGCAGAAATTCTTTAGAATTAATGAGCCAAGCAAATTCATACTTA
>JAAYNE010000148.1 GCA_012521015.1 Clostridiaceae bacterium
ATAGCAGTAGAATCTATAAAATCCGATTCTAAATTAGTTCAAGGCAAAGATGATATTTCACGTGTAGCTTCAATTTCAGCCGATGATAAAGAAGTCGGTGCTTTAATTGCCGATGCTATGGACAAAGTTTCCAATGATGGTGTTATAACTGTAGAAGAATCTCAGACAATGGGAACTGAGCTTGAAGTTGTTGAAGGTATGGAATTCGATCGTGGCTATATCTCAGCTTATATGGTAACCAATACTGATAAAATGGAAGCTGTATATGAGGATGCTCACATCTTGATTACCGACAAAAAGATTTCTGCAATTCAAGATATTCTGCCTCTATTAGAAGAAGTAGTTCAAGCAGGTCAAAAATTAGTCATTATTGCAGAAGATGTTGAAGGTGAAGCCCTTTCTACAATTATTCTCAATAAACTGCGTGGTACATTTAACTGTATAGCAGTTAAAGCTCCGGGTTTCGGTGATCGTCGTAAAGATAATTTACAAGATATCGCAATTTTGACCGGCGGTACATTCGTAGCTGATGATTTAGGTATGGAATTAAAAGATGTTAAATTAGCCGACCTGGGTCGTGCAGGAAGTGTTATTGTGACTAAAGATACTACAACAATCGTTGACGGCGCCGGTGATAAGGATAAAATTAAAGATCGTGTTAATGTAATCCGTAATCAAATTGAAGAGGAAACCTCGGATTTCGATCGTGAAAAACTGCAAGAACGTTTGGCAAAATTGTCCGGTGGTGTAGCCGTAATTAAAGTTGGTGCAGCTACTGAGACCGAAATGAAAGAAAGAAAATTACGCATTGAAGATGCTTTAGCAGCAACCCGTGCAGCAGTCGAAGAAGGCGTCATCGCTGGTGGTGGTACTGCATACATTGATGCTATGGCAAAAGTAGAGAAAATTTTGGCTGAAACAGAAGGTGATGTACGTACTGGTGTTTCAATTGTACTCAAAGCTTTAGAAGAGCCGGTTCGTCAAATTGCAGCCAATGCAGGTTATGATGGAAGTGTTATTGCAGAAAGAGTTAAAAACAGTGATCGTGGTAAAGGATTCGATGTTTTATCCGAACAAATCGTTGATATGAACGAAGTTGGTATTGTTGATCCGGCAAAAGTAACCCGTTCCGCATTGCAAAATGCAGCCTCAATTGCATCTACAATGCTTACTACAGAAGCTATTGTCGGCAATATTCCTGAACCTGAACCCGCAATGCCTGCCGGCGGTGCACCGGGTATGTATTAATCAAGCAATTGTTTAGACAAAATGTTTGATCCATAATTATCTACAAACCGAATATGGATTTTTTGTAATAAATATACAAATGAAACGACTTTATCTTTCCGATAAAGTCGTTTTTTTATCGGTTAAAATTGAATATGATTGAATTAATACGAAACAGTGACTATACTGTTACGAGATGAAAAAGGATAATCCGATTATTGCAGATAGAGATAGCTCAAATCGAAATAAACGAGACTTGATTGAACGGCATAATTCAGAAAAAAGTCTATTGGGTTCAAAGATTGCTAAATCAGATTTGAGACAAAAACGAACCGGTAAGAATCAACATAAAGGTTTGATTGTTATTGGTTTATTAGTTTTGATATTTTTCATCCTGTTAATCGTATTAATCTATAAACTTCCGGATTCACCTAAATTGCCCGAAGATGACAGCTTGCAGCCGATTGAATCGGCAAATGTTGAAACCATTTTAGAATTCTCATTACATGATGCAACTAAATACTATCCTTTTGGTAATCAGTTGATTTATTTATCTCAGGATCAAATTACTTTAAAAAATTACGCCGGGAAAGATACTTATCAAGAACGAATTGATTTTGAAAGACCGGTTGGTGTGTATAATGAAAATTATTTTGTTGCCGGTGATCGAAATTCCGGCCAAATTATAGTTTTAGATAGTCATGGTAAAAAATTCTCATTACATTTAGATGGTCGTTTTGCCGGAGCATATTTCGGTGGTGAACAGTACTTAGCAATTATTGAGGAAAATCCTGACCAACCGGGTTTCGTTCATATAATCAATATGCAAACCGGTGAAAAAATGTTGCTGATTCAATTTTTTGAATCAGGTTATCCTCTAGCTGTTAGCTTCAGTAATAATTTAGATTTTTTTGATATTCTCCTAACTAATATTAAAGGCTCGATGATTCAACCTGTTATTAAACGTTATGATTTGAATGGTAATCAAATCGGTCAAAAATTACCGGATGATTATCCGTTCTTATATGGCAAAATTGATCATGATTCGAATGATAACATTGTGATTACAAGTACATCGAATATCTTGGTTTTAAACTTGGAACAGGAAAAACCGATTGCCGGTTATGCACCGGGTAAGGTTTATGAAATTGCAGCAGGTACAGAATTAACGGCTTTTGCCTCAACTCATGTTGAAGGTAGTTTACAAATCGTCGAATGGGATCCTGAAAAACAAACTTTTAATGAAAAAGAGGTTGCAATCGGCACATCCATTGATAATTTCACCTATTCTGAGGATTATATTACTGTTAATGATGGTAATAAGGTGAAAGTATTTGATCGTAAGAGTGGTACTCTGGTCCTGGATCAAATTGTGACTGCGGATATAGTACGTATCGGTATCAATTCTAACCAAATAGTTTTGATAACTGACCAAGGTGTGAAAATTCTAAATCTATAATTTTCAAATTAATGGGGGATGTATGGAATCGGAATTAAAATTTATCTTAAAAGATGATATAGATTTTATGGAGATCATGAATGAACCGATAATTCTTGATCATTTGTTATTAACCGGGAATATGTCATATGCAATGCGCTCTTCCTATTTTGATACCGAAAATCAACTATTACGTCAGCGTAAAGGCTTTCTCAGGATTAGAAGAAGTAATGAGCGTTTCTATCTGACATTGAAATTGCCGAACCATAATAACAATATGTACGACGATGCAGGTATTTTTGAAAGACAGGAATGGGAATTTGAATTAAATGATGAAGAACAGTATTGGGATATGAAAACCGGCATCAACACAACCTGGTTTCTAAATCGAATGTTGATCGGAGCAGAATATAGAGAATCTTCTGATCCGGATTTAATACAAATTTTGCGTGTTATTGAAGGAAGGCCTCTCTATGAAGTATGTCTTGCCGATTATACCAGAACTTCATATGCTTATTCCTACCGCTCAAGTCGTTTTGAACTATGTTTTGATGAAGGTTATTTAGGTACTGCCGAATATGTTAAACAGTTTTCGGAAATTGAACTTGAACTCCTGACCGGAAACCGGGAAGATTTATTTTACCTAAAACATGATTTTTTGACTCAATTACCGGTAATTTCTGCAACCAAAAGTAAATATGATCAGGCAATTGAGATTGCCGACCTTTACAGCAGATGAAATATGATTGTATAGTTATCGGTGGCGGTGCATCAGGAGTTATGGCGGCATTATCGGTATGCCGACATTATCCGAATTGCAAAATATTGATTTTGGAAAAAGAATTTCAATTATTGCGTAAGGTTGAAGCTTCAGGCAACGGACGTTGTAATTTATCTAATCGCAATATTAAATCGGAAAATTATTATAGTTTACAAGCCGGAAAATCAGCAAAACAGAAATTTTTACAAACAGCTTTTAATATTTTCTCTTATGCAGATACGATCGAATTTTTCGGCGGTTTGGGCGTCCCGTTGCGATTTGATCACAGTGGCAGAGCCTATCCTTATTCTGAACAAGCTTCAAGTGTAGTTCTCACTTTAACCCAAGCTTTAATAAAATCAAAAATTGAAGTGTTGTTGCAGGCAGAAGTTGTCCAGATAAAGTCAATAGATAAGTCACTGGAATTGACAGTTGAACCATATAAAACAGTTAAACAAAAACGGCATTTTGCTTATTTGAATTCGGCTCAAACTTTTCAGTGTAAAAAATTAATTGTAGCATGTGGCAGTAAAGCTGCCCGGAATTTGGGTGGCACAGATTCCGGATATCAATTGCTGGAAGATTATGCGGCAATATCCGAATTACGTCCCGGCTTAGTTCCTCTAAATCTGATCATGGATGAAAAAGCTCAATCACTTGCCGGACAACGATTCAAGGGTAGTGCAAGATTACTTTTTAAGAATAAGGTTTTGACTCAAAATTCAGGCGAATTTTTATTTGTTGCCGGCGGTTTATCAGGAATTGCAGCTATGGAACTCGCCCGATTCTTGCCACAAGATAATCAAGCTAATCAAGAGACAATTGTTGAATTAGATTTTGTACCCGATTATCAATTATCTGAAATGGAAGACTTTTTATTTAATCGTCGAAAAATATTAGCTGGACAAAATAATGATTTCTCAGCTGTCGGTATAGTGAAAGAAAAAATTTCAGATTATCTTGTGCAAAGAGCAGGTACAATAAAAAATCTTGCCCCATTAATGAAATCAACTTCGTTTAAAGTCGATGGCAGTAAAGGATTTCCAGCTGCTCAAATAACTGCCGGCGGTGTATGTTTGTCACAAATTTGGATGCCGAGTTTAGCCCTCAAATCTCAACCGAATATTTATGTTTGTGGTGAACTGATAGATATCGATGGTAAAACAGGTGGTTTCAATTTGCAATGGGCGTGGACGAGTGGTTTTATTGCCGGGCAATTGCGAGATTCTTTCTAAATAAAATAAGGACATCTCGGGTTGGCCATGCACGCTTTTCAAGCTTATGCAGAAATTTCACGATACAACCTTAAATTGTGTGCAAGTTCTTTGGTAAAACCGACTTTTCTAAGTTGGTCATGCACACTTTTCAAGCTTATACAGGCATTTCACGGTACAACCTTAAATTGTGTGCAAGTTCTTTGGTAAAACCGGCTTTTCTAAGTTGGGCATGCACACTTTTCAAGCTTATACAGGAATTTTACGGTACAACCTTAAATAGTGTGCAAGTTCTTTGGTAAAACCGGCTTTTCTGAGTTGGCCATGCACACTTTTCAAGCTTATATAGGCATTTCACGGTACAACCTTAAATAGTGTGCAAGTTCTAAATAACTGGTTTTTAAAAATTGTATGATGGTATTATGATTATCTTAAATGTCTTAAATGTCATTATTAGATAATATTTTACGGTGATCTTACATTTTTCAAAGGTTTATGTAGTAGTATCGTTCTAGGCAATTTTGGGTCATACACCCACTGGACAATGTTTTATAGAATCCGGTTACCGGTTATTGATGTTCAGTAAGCCTTCCATAAGTTAAATAGTGTCAGTAGAGTAAGTCCAATACGGGGTATTTTTTTAAGAGATATATTCTCATAATATAATCGGATAGGATATTTATAATGAGGATTGCATCACGAACCAAATGGAGATAACAAAATGGAGATAACAAAATGGAGAAAAATAAAATGAGCAATATAGAAATCTTGATCTTTGAAGTAGTTTTGTGTGCGGTGATCGTTGTCCTTGGTCTGACGGATAAGAAAGTTTTGTTCCTTCAAGGTCCCAGAGCGATGACGATTGTCCTAGGAATTATGGGTATGTTGTTGTGTACCATCAGCATAGGTAAGTTCATTTCGGCAGCACCGGGTCATCCTTTAACAATTCTGGGATATATCTTCGGGGTTGTAGCGCTGACCGCATTTATCACTCAGGTTTTTAAGCTTGAAATACCGGTGCTGAGGGATCCTGCAAAAGCATTGGTCATTTTGGCAGTTGCCCTAGTATTAAAAGGTCTGATTGCCAGGTTCCAGCCAATGTTATCGCGGGCATAATTACCTGTTTTTTAGTTTTTATTGCAGCAGTATAACATAGTGGAAAATATGGATGTCAAAGACAATACGATTATTTTTGGAACAAAAAATGATGTTCATAAATTTCTTTTATTTATAATTCCTCTCTCAGTACCATTTTATCTATTAAATTTGATTACGGTAAAATGGCTTCCTTTCAATTTGCCGGTCAGTGCTTTAATGATCCTAGTCCCATTAGGCTTAGGAAATTATTATTTTTGGAAAAATTCTAATGAATATAAAATGAAGGATTTTTTCCGAGCAATTGTAGATTTCCAAGTAGCGGGAAAGCGTTCTAGTTTAGTACTTTCGCTTTTATTTATGCCTGTTTTATATATGATTGCAGTAGTTATCAAAGATCCAAACAGTATCATGCAGATTTTTCGAGCAGAAAGTAACATTTCAATTTTTATTGCAGGTTTTTTGTTGTTTTTCCTAGGTGCCATTATTGAAGAACTAGCTTGGACGACATATGCAACTCCGGTATTGCAGAAATCTTATGGAATATTGAAGACAGGTCTTATTATAGGACTTGTCTGGGGGCTATGGCATCTGGTTCCATATATCATGCAAGGTCGAGATATCTGGTCAATATTTTTTCTTGTTACCAACAGTGTTGCTTTTCGAATTATTATGGGATATCTCTATAATTATTCCAATGGTGCAACTATCAGTGCCTTGTTTTTTCATACCATGATAAATCTTGTGCCCGAACTCTTACCCGGTGGATATAAGGCATTTGATTTCAGTACTTTGGCAATTTTATTATGGCTTTCAGTTATCGTGTGTTACATAGTCTATCATTTCAACAATCTCAAATCCTAGCTTCTGATATATTTTATTTGCATAATTATCTTTCTGAACAGATAGTGATGCTTTTTCGTATTTTAAAATCCAGATCTTTTCTATAATCCAAAACTAGAAATTGTTTAATTCAAAGAGGACATGTTCATAGTCTTTGACATAGTATCTGATATTTTTCCTGCCTCTTTGAATTATCGTGTGTCCCTCTGCTTCTAATTTATCTTTTTGTGCCTCTATACCACCGGGATATTTCTGATTCAGTTCGCCATTTGCTTTCAAAGTCCTCCAGAAAGGAGTTTTGTCATCTGTCCGCTGATGGCTGGCCCATGCTGCAATAGACACAAAAATACCTGCTGTAATGGGTTCTGTGAAATCAGCACCTGATTTAACAGCAAAATACTCGCGGATTTTTCCGACAGTGATAACTTTTCCGAATGGTATCATTTTCATTACAGCATCATAATCAATAGGAGGAGCAAAGTACATTCTGTCCCCACCATACTTTTTTATACTTGCTTCATCTGTGATTGTTTGAAATTTAGGCATGTCTTTACTGTCATGCAGCATAGCATTAAAATCTTTCTTGTCTTCATTGGCCATATTGTTCACCTCCTGACCAAAGAATAATGCCTTAACTTTGTCTATGCAATGAGACAGTTTTAATAATTTACGAAATTTAAAAAATAAAGCATGAAAAATACATAACATATTCCGTTTAACGAGTTGAACAACTAATATCATAAGCAATAAGCGTGAACATCAAATGCCGACACATCATGAGTCAGGTTGACCGCCGCCGATCCACAGCAATAAGCGTGAACATCAAATGCCAACACATCATGAGAGGCTTGCAGGTTGGGTATTTCGGTTGAAATCGGGCAGAAGTATTAAAAATATAACTCAACAGATAATTTGACTCCGGAGTTGTCATCCGATATTTTCTAAAATTTCAGCCAGTTTCAAATAGATAGATTCGTATTGATCAATTAAGATTAACAATTGTTCATATTGTAAGTAAATTTTCGGATCGGTTGCAGTTTCAAATTCTGATTCCATTTTATTTTTTTGTTTAATTGCTACATCGATTTTTCTGGTTAAAGAGACAAGAGTTTCATCTCCGAGTGCTTTAAATCTTCTGGTTTGCATTGGATTATTGGGTAAGGCTTGTAAATTATGCAGATTTTTTTCCAAGCGTACTTCTTTTTTTGACCAAATGTTTTTCTTGCTTTGTGAATTGATCTCATTAGTATTTTTATCAGGAACATCTATATTATCTGATTCTGCATTGTCGGCTTCAGTAGTATAACCAGTTAGATTCTTGTTTTCCTGAAAAGAGTTCTCGGCAGCAATATATTGCTGAGCAGGGATTTTTGTTGTTTCAATAATTCGGTTTTGTTTGTTTTTAGATGTAGTGGCTTGTTCTTCAATACGCCGAAAAGCATTGTAATTGTTAAAGCGTTGAATTGTTCCGTCAACAAAACCTAAAATATACTGGGCAATTTTTTCGATAAAATAGCGGTCGTGACTGACGGCTATGATTGAACCCTCATATGCAACCAGAGCATTTTCCAGTATTTCACACGAATTGATATCAAGGTGATTTGTCGGTTCGTCGAGAAATAACACATCAGGTTTTTGACTTAATAAATGGCATAAATAGAGTCGGCTTCTTTCTCCGCCGGATAAAGTGTTTAAGGGCTTGAAAACATCAATACCGCGAAAACCGTATTTTGCCAGTTCGTTACGGGCGGTAGCTTCTGTCCAATTTGGTTGAACTTCAGCCAAACTTTCCAGCACGGTGCAATTTTCATCGGAAAATTCAATTAATTGACCGAGAAAACCATATTTGATGTCAGTTGCTAAATTTACCGTACCGAATGCATGTGGTTCATTTCCGAGCAAGGATTTCAAGAGCGTAGTTTTACCACAGCCATTTACCCCGACTACGACAATTTTTTGCTTTCCTTGTAATGACCAGGAAAAGGGCTGAAATAAAGGTTCAACTTGTCCCGGAAATTGCACGTAAAGATCTTTGGTTGAAATTAAAGTTCTGGTGGGGTCACCCAAATCCTGACTTTTGAGAATTTTGATTTTCAGCTGTGTTGGTTTATTTTTTAATTTAGATTTTAAATGACTTAACTTCCGGCTAATTTTTTCCTCTTTTTTTTGACTGGAGCGATAGGAGTTTATTTTGCGATGTGAAAGCATTGTTTGTGTAATATCGGTCTGTTTGCTCAATTCAGCTTTAATCTTATCTATGTTTTTATTTAATGATTTTTGTTGTTCATTGCTTAATTTGACGAAGTTAGAATAATTTCCGGGATAGACAGTCAATCTGCCGCCTGATAATTCCCCGGTTCTGGTTGCGGTTCGGTCAATAAAAAATCTATCATGTGAAATAAGCAGTACGGTTGAAGCGGTTTTTTGCAAAAAATTTTCTAACCATTCAATCGCCTGATGATCAAGATGATTGGTCGGTTCATCGAGCAACATTACATCAGGTTCCCGAATTAATAATCGGGCAAGTTGGACACGCATTTTTTCTCCGCCGGATAATTCTTGAACCGGTCTTTGTGCAGTGGCCAAATCAATGCCTAAACCGGCTAAGATTTCTGCTAAACGATATTGGTACGTATAACCGCCCAAACTTTCAAATTTTGCGGTAACTGAACTATATTGTTCAAGAATTTGTGTATGTTCGAATTCAGTGTAATGTGCTGATATATTGCTAAGAGAATTTGCTAATTCCTGCATTTTTTGTTGTAAATCAAAAATTTCAGCATTGAAAAGCGCGTTGGTGTTCGCATCAGGATTACCGTTATTTAGGTTTACCTGTTGTTCCAAATAACCGAGAACAGTATTTCTGGCAATTATAATCTCAGCATTTTCCGAATCCGGTTGTTCCAAACCCAAAATTAAACGAAACAGAGTGGTTTTACCTGTTCCGTTTTCACCGATTATTGCTAATTTTTCTCCAGTATTGATTTGTAAATCAACACCTGTTAAAACGGCTTTATCATAATATGATTTACTGACATTTTTTAAACTAATTAAACTCATCTCTTAAATTATACAGATAATTTTATTTCTGTTCTATTCCGATCCTTATGTTAAAATGATATTGCTAAACCAAATTTTAGAACAATATATTGCTGAACTGAGTTGTTGATATTGTTGCTAAATTATTTCTGAAACTATTGTTTAGATTGTTATTGAGGAAATATTATGCGGATTTCATTTGCAAATGACTATAGCGAAGGATGTTTACCGGAAATCCTGGAGAATTTGAGCAAAACAAATTTTGAACAAATTGGCGGATATGGGTTGGACTTATACTCAAAATCTGCAATCGAGAAAATTGGGCAATTGCTGGGAGCAGGGCCGGATCAAGTTGATGTTCATTTTACGGCAGGCGGAACTCAAGCCAATTTAATTGTAATATCTCATGTTTTAAAGCCGTTTGCAGGTGTATTATCTGCTTCGGAAGGTCATATTGCAACTCATGAATCCGCAGCTATCGAAGCGACCGGTCATAAAGTGATTATGCTGAATGCTGATCCATATACCGGGAAATTAGATGCACCAACCCTCGCAACTTTTTTGGCTGAATACTGGGCAAATCCTGAGTCTGAACATTCGCCTTTTCCCGGCATGATTTATTTTTCTAATGCGACGGAATACGGAACCCATTATTCTGCGCAGGAAATAAGTGCAATAAGAGATGTAGCAGATAAATATGATATACCGATTTTTATAGATGGAGCCAGGCTGGGTACTGCATTAGCTGCTGAACCGGAAAAATTGCGTTTCAATCAGCTGATAGATTTAGTTGATGTATTTACAATTGGCGGAACCAAGAATGGAGCCTTGAGCGGCGAAGCGATTGTTTTTACCAATCGTAAAGAAAATTATGCTGACAGATTTCGCTGGACATTAAAACAACGAGGCGGAATGTTGGCTAAAGGGCGTTTATTAGGAATTCAATTCGATACTCTTTTCACAGACAATTTGTATTTCAGAGCTGCACAACATGCAAATCAAATGGCAGATTTATTACGTGCAGGTCTGAAACAGAGAAATGTAAAATTTTGGACTGAAACAAAGACAAATCAGCTGTTTATTCTGATTACTCCGGAACTGAAGCAATTACTGTTGCAAGAATTTATTTTTTTGGATTGGTTAATACCGAGTAAGCAACAATTATCTGAGTTAGGAATTGAAGAATCTGATCAGAACTATCACGTTGTTCGCTTGGTAACATCCTGGGCAACACAGAGCGAATGGGTTGACCAATTTTTGGATAGGTGGGATGATTTTGCAAATTTGTAAAAGAGTATTGATAACTTCTTTAGTCCTGATTTGTTTATGGCTGGTTTTTCCTGTATCGACGACAGCAAGAGCAAGTTCCACTGAAGCGGGGCTTGAGATTTCCGATACAATTATTGATTTAAGTTCTCAAAGAGTTCTGATTACAGAACAATATGATTTTAGCTTAAGCAGATCGCAATCTGAATTACGTTTTAAATTTCCTCTGTTGGATAATCAATCAACCGGGGTCCTGTTGGAAGTGATGTTATCGGACGATCAGGATGAAAATGAATATATGTTTATTGCAGAAAAAATCACTCCGGAAAACAAAGAAAATGCGGGAAGTTTTTCTTATCAGACTTCACTGTCTGAGAATGAGGACGTGTTAATTGTTGATGTTTATTTTGATTTTATGGCAAATAAAAATTATCTATTAATTTTTAACTTTGATCAAAGTGCTCTGCTTAAATTGTCTACAGAAAATGCTTTTTTAAAGTATCCTGTTGCGATTTCTGATTTTTTCAAAACAACTGACACTTATAATGTGCATTATCATTTATCACGTGAAATCTTACCTGAAGATTATCGCTTTCAAGCTGTTTCCGAAACTTGGTTTGTTGATCAGTCAAATCAATATAATAACTTGGAATTTAGTTCGAATAATTTTCGCTTCCAAGCGGATCAATTTGTCTATATTAGTTTGCCGCAAAATTTGTTCCCAGATTTAGCGATCAACCGACCTGATTTGACTTTCGAGAACTTTTTCCCTAATCCGGATTCTGTTCATATTAATCAGAGGAATTTTTGGGATTTTTTGGCAGAACCTTGGCTGTTGGGAATCGTGTTAGCAGTCAGCATAATTTTGGTTTTGATAATATATGTATTGTTCGAATTGGAAGGTTATTTATTTGTTAAATGTCCTCAATTGGGACGTAGTATCTTTGCATTAAATGCAGCTCATGCGGCACATCTGGTTAAACAAGATGCTCAAGGCAGCCTGATTCTAGCAGGACTTTTGCAATTAGTACAAAAGAATGAAGTTGACTTAAACAAAACAACTTTTTATTGGAATTATCCGGAGCGTGAGATTTTTTCAAATTTTAATTCCTCGGAAGTCTTTTTATTGCAGTGGTTATTTGAGGATTCAACCAAAACAAAAAAATATCCAGTGATTTCAGCTGAAAAAATATATGTCCAAACTAGTAAAGAAAAACAAGCTACGGATTTTTTGCTGAATTTTAAACAATATGTGATGTTGTTAGAAGATGATTTAATTAAAACCGGATACCTCAGTCAAAAAAACAAACGTAGAGGGCGTAGAGGGTATATTATGGTTTCTTGTTTGATTTTAATTGTGTTTTTGATTGTCTTTGCTGTCAGTAAATCCTGGCGAGCTTTATCCTTGCTATTACCATATATTTTTTCGATATTTAGAATATTTAAAGCTCGTTACTATACACTTGAAGGGCGTGAGAAATTGAAACAACTCAAAAGCTTGAAGGTTGCTTTACAATCTCCGCAAGATTTTTTTAAACAACAGGCTAAATGGATTAATACACGTGATCTTGCACCATTGATTTTGCCCTATGCAATCAGTTTTAATCTTGTCAAAACTTTTTTAGATAAATTAGATAATGATAATCTTTCACGTTTGGGAATTTTAGATTTGTTGAAAGCTCAAGTCAATTTTAGTAATCTTTCCGGAAATGCGATTGATGAGGAATGGTTATTTGCTAAAACTGAAATTTTACGCATGTATTATTTATTTGTTGCAAGTATAGTATCGGCGGAAATCAGTACGCAACAGCAATTAATTGAAGATAATAAAACTGATTTAGAATATGAACCGGCAAATTAAAATTAATTTTTTGTTAAATTAATGACGACAAATATAGGAAAAGAAACATGATATTTAAACAGGCTATTTTTGATTTAGATGGAACTTTACTACAGACCATGGATTCTCTAATCAAAACCGGAAATTTGATGTTGGAACAATTCGGATATCAACCGCGAACTTTTGAAGAATACCGCTTCATGGTCGGTTACGGTGCAAAAGAATTGATACGCCGATTATTAATTCTATCAGGCGATAAGCAAGCTGAACGCTTAGAAGAAGCTTATGCTATCTATATGCAACTATTCGATGAATATTGTACATATCAGGTTAAACCTTATCCGGGGATCCCCGAACTAATTGCCGAAATGCAAAAAAGAGAAATTGTCTTAGCAGTCTTGACCAATAAGCCGCATCAAATGACCAAGCGGGTACTTAATACATCTTTTGCAACTGATACTTTTGCATTTGTTCAAGGACAAGATGCAAGTTTGCCTCGCAAACCAGATCCTGCTGCAGCTTTTTATATAGCGGAAAAAATCGGTGTAACGGATTTTAGACAGGTCTTGTTTATAGGAGATAGTGATGCCGATATGCAAACAGCAGTCAATGCAGGAATGGTTCCGGTTGGAGCTACTTGGGGATTTCGCACACCTGAAGAATTGATAGCCAACGGTTGTGAAATTTTATTAGAAAAGCCTTTAGATTTATTAACCTATCTTGATTGACAAACCGAAAAGATTTTATCAGCCACACATAAGCAGTTGTTTTTATCATGAAAAATAGATTATGATGAAAAATATTAATTTCTTAATGTAACCTGCGGAGTGGAAAGGAAAATATGGCTAAAAATAAAACGGTCTATATTTGTGAAGAATGTGGTTATGAATCATCAGGTTGGTTGGGAAAATGCCCAAACTGCGGAATTTGGAACAGTTTAGTTGAAACTGTAATTCAGAAAAAATCTGTTAAGAGCAATAATCGAGCATGGCTTGATCTTGATTCAATATCAGATCAAGAGACGGTTCTAAATTTAGCATCAATTGAAAATTCTGATCAGAAACGCCTATGTTCCGATATTGAAGAAATGGATCGAGTTTTAGGCGGGGGATTTGTTCGAGGCTCACTGGTTCTTTTGGGCGGTGATCCCGGTGTCGGCAAGTCGACCTTGCTTTTGCAAACTTTAGCTAATCTCACTGCTCAATATTCGACACTCTATGTTTCAGGTGAAGAATCGCCGACCCAAATAAAAATGCGGGCAGATCGATTACAGGTTGAAGCTAAACAAATTCGAATGCTAACCGCAACGGACTTTGCTTCAATTATACAAGCATTGCAAAAACATAAACCGGATTTTGCTGTAATTGATTCGATTCAATCAATTTATATTGAAGAAATCAGTGCCGCTCCGGGTTCGGTATCACAAGTTAGGGAAGCGACGGCAGGTCTTTTGCGTTTAGCAAAAGCATTTAATATTACGATTGTTTTAGTAGGACATGTGACAAAAGAAGGTGGGCTTGCCGGCCCTCGTGTTTTAGAACATATGGTAGATGCAGTTTTATATTTTGAAGGTGAAAAAACCAATCAGTATCGTATACTGCGTGCAGTGAAAAATCGTTTCGGTACAACCAATGAAGTGGGAATGTTCGAGATGACTCAAAGCGGATTGAAATCGGTCGATAATCCGGGTACAGCGATGTTGGAAGGCAGACCATTAAATGTTCCCGGAACAACAATAACTTCAACTTTAGAAGGTACACGCTCAATTTTATTGGAAATTCAAGCCTTGTTGAATCCGACTGATTTTGCCCAACCGATTCGTAATACACAAGGCATTGATCGTTTAAGACTCAACATGCTTCTGGCGATTCTCCATAAATCTTGCGGTATTACTGCTACACCTTATGATGCCTATGTCAATGTGACGGGTGGTATGAAAATTATTGAAACATCGGCGGATTTGGCAATTGTAGCTGCGGTAGTTTCCAGCATCCAGGATAAACCGATCGATTCGGATTTGATAATACTTGGGGAACTAGGCTTAACCGGTGAAGTTCGCATGGTAACGGCAATTGAGCGTAGAATTTTAGAGGGGTTGCGTCTGGGCTGGAAAAAATTTGTTGTACCATCTGCCTGTAAACGCAGTATCAAAAGTATATCTTTACCGGATGCTTGTGAGATTTTTTATGTCAGTTTATTGCAAGAAGCATTGGACCTTTTATTTTCATAACAATTAACTTTATTGAACAAGAATTATTTGGAGAATAACAATGCCAAAAATTATTGCTATTATACCTGCTGCCGGATTAGCTAGACGAATGGGATCAAACCAAAATAAAGCTTTTTTAATCGTTGACGGTGAAAGTGTAATTAAGCGAACTGTCAAAACTTTTTTAGAGGTAAAGGGAATTGATCAAATCTGTATTATGGTAAATCCACTAGAACAAGAAAAAATGACGAAAGAAATTTCCGACATGGAAAACCCGTTTGATATAGAGATTTCAATTGTTCCGGGTGGTAATACCAGACAAGATTCGGTGCGTTTGGGTTTGGAATATATTGCAAATAACAATCTTGCTTTATTAAATTCAATCAAAAGTATTTTTATACAAAAAAAGTCAAATGCAGAAAAAGGATTTGGATCTTTTTCTATTCCGAATAATCTTTACGAACAGATTAAATTTTTATGTCTTTCAGGTAAAGAAAGAACCCTTTGCATCGTTCATGATGGTGCACGTTGCTTGGTGGACAAGGAACTTATTCAAGGGTACTTGACTGAACTCAAACAAGATTATGTCGGTCTGGGAGTTGCTGTTTCGGTCAAGGATACAGTACGTCTAATTGATGATGCGGGAAATGTTGTTGAAACGCCGAAACGCTCTAATCTCAGGGCAATGCAGACACCGCAAGGTTCAGATTTCGAGGTGCTTTTTGCAGCCTATCAATATGCAAAAAAGAATCTGATCGAAGTAACGGATGACATTGCTGTTCTGGAAACGATAGATTATCCTGTAAAATTATATCCGGGAAATCTTGCTAATATTAAGATTACTTATCCTGAAGACATACTGTTGGCGGAAAAATTATTAAAGATAGAATAAAAAGATTATGCTATAATAACGTTTAGTTTAGTATTATATAAAGATGTATAATATTCGAATTTATTCATCTAATTTTAATATATTAAGTGGGGGGCATAATTATGGCCAAAGTTTCACGTTTTGCAACTACCAGAATAGCAGCAAGTTTAAATGCTGATTATAGATCTGATGAAAATGTGAAAGATTCATTTTACTTAGATGGCAGAATAGCTAGAAAACGTGAGAGCCGTGGAGCTGATATTTCAAGTTTTGGTGAAGATCGCGGTTTCTTTTATGCTGTGTTTGCATCTCACGATTTAAACATTGACTCGTCCGGTTCAGAATCGATAGCTGTACTCAATAATCTTACAGAAGCCATCAAACAGAGCAATGATAAAATCGATAACGAAATCAATGATCTTGCTGATTGTGCGGTCGAGGTTGGAGGTAGAGCGACTATTGCCAGAGAAGGTGTCAGACAGTCTTATTTTGCGGGAATTATTGTCAAAGAAGCTGAAGTTGCAGCAGTTACAACAGGTGGCGCTTGTATATTTTTATATCGCAACAATGCCATTTTTCCGCTGACAGGTTGTGACATCGAATTAATAAATGCTGATTATCACGGCAATGCAATTGATAATATGGATGATTTTTCCGCCGGTGTTGCAGGTACAATCAGATATTCCAATATTGCTCAATTACAATCCGGTGACGGGCTTATTCTTTGCAATAAAGAAGTAATGGAAGCAATCGGTCAACGAGGATTGCTGAGTGTTCTTTATAATTACGATGACAGCGGAGATGCGGCTGCCGAAATCATTGATCGGGCAAGAGAAGTGAACCCTGACGATCCGCTGCAAGTATTGGTTGCATCGGTTGAAGAGGTTATCCCGGCAGATCGCACCGGCAAGATTAATCTCGGTTTATTCCAAACGGCCAAGGATCTTTCAGATCAAGCAACAACCAGATACGAACCGGCTCAAAATGAATCTGCTAAAACAGCAGAACCGGTTTATACTACACCTTCTGTAGCGGAAACTGCACCGGTAGTTAAACCGGCTTCGGAAGAACCGATCCAAACGTTTTCTGATTCAGAGCAAGTTGTTGCACAAAATGATGATCCTTTTAAACCTTCATATAGCATAAGCGATGATATTATACCTGATGAATTTGCCGGCTTAGAAGAGCAAAAAGTTTCCCGTGTAGAATTTGACACGAAAGAGATTTCCGGCGCTATTTCAGAATCCAGAGAGGATAATGTACCGGTATTTGAACCAATTATTGCCAAAAAAGCAAGTTATGATTCGGATGATTTTGCGGCCGGTAAGAAATATGCTGATGAGGACTTTTACAATAGAGTTGAAGATCCTTACGATTCCGACCAATATAATGAACAGGGATATGATGATCAAAATTATGAAGAGCAATGGCAGGATGATCGGGCAGTTCTATCTGGTAATCGGAATAGAGATTACGATGATTATGGTGGCTATGAAGATGATTATGAAATGTATCAAGGTCGAACTTCTTCAGGCGGTTCCAAAACCAAACAATATATCTTATATGTAGCTTTGGGTCTGATTTGTGTAGCTTGTTTAGTTGCATTGTATTTCATGCTATTCAAAAAAGATGCTAAACCTGCAGAGCCGGGAACGGATCAATCACAAGAAATAGATGTTTCTGACCAAACGGTATCAGTTCCCTCGGTAACTGAAGAGGCTGATATCCGAACACCGGTCAAAAAAGATTCAGATACGGCGGCGGATCCTTCGGCAACAGACGGAACTGACGAAACAACGGATGAAACAACGGATGATACTTCAATTGCGGTAGGCGATACGGTTTATGTAACAGCAGGCGATGGGCTGAATGTCCGGAGTGAACCCAATACCGACTCTCAACTATTCACAACCCTCTCTGTAGGAACTGCTTTGACAGTAACCGAATTAGCGGACGATTGGTATGGTATTGCATTGGAAGACGGAACTTCCGGTTATGTCTATGCCAAACATGTAAGTAAGATAGCACCGTAATCCGAATTTATTTCATAAATGTTTTTTAAGCTGAGGTTAACATATGCTAAAATAGAGCCTCAGCTTATTTTATTAGAACAAGTAAAATTAAAAGATTTTTAATTCAGATAATTATTGTCGGTCGATAATTAATATACAAGGAGACTACATGATGAAACCATTGGGTTTAAATGAAATTCGAACTAAATTTTTAGAGTTTTTTGCCTCAAAAGAACATTTGGTAATGCCGAGTTTTTCTCTGATTCCCAAGAATGATCCGTCGATTCTTTTAATCAATGCAGGGATGACACCTTTAAAGCCTTATTTTACCGGTGCTGAAAAACCGCCATCAC
>JAAYNE010000149.1 GCA_012521015.1 Clostridiaceae bacterium
TAAAATTGCAAATTCCGGCAGGACAAGCAACGCCAGCACCACCGGTAGGACCAGCGCTTGGACAACACGGATTGAATATTGCTCAATTCGTTAAAGAATTTAATGAAAGAACTCAACAGGATATGGGCTTAATTATCCCGGTTGAGATTACGGTCTTCCAAGATCGTTCCTTCTCTTTTATTACCAAGACTCCTCCGGCATCAGTATTACTGAAACAGGCTGCAAAACTGGATAAAGGTTCCGGTGAACCGAACAAAAGTAAGGTTGCGACAGTGGCTTGGTCAGAATGCTTGAAAATCGCTGAAATGAAAATGAAAGATTTAAATGCCGCTGATGTTGAAGCCGGTGCAAGAATGGTTGCAGGAACGGCACGTTCAATGGGCATCAAGATCGATATGGATCAGTAAAGGAGTCAAATATGGCAAAAAGAGGCAAAAGGTATCAAGAAGTTGCTGCTAAAGTGGATTTTGAAAAAACTTATGAACCGGATGAAGCAATTTCTTTATTGAAAGAAACAGCAACTGCCAAATTTGATGAAACAGTTGAAATGCATTTTCGTCTAGGTGTTGACTCCAGACATGCAGATCAACAAGTTAGGGGGGCAGTTGTTTTACCACACGGTACAGGTCGCAAAGTAAAAGTTTTAGTTATTACGCAAGGACCGAAAGTTGAAGAAGCTGAAGAGGCCGGTGCCGATTATGTCGGTGGTCAAGAATTGGTCGACAAAATCAAAAATGAAAACTGGCTTGACTTTGATGTAGTTATTGCAAGCCCGGACATGATGGGTTTAGTTGGACCTTTAGGTCGGATATTAGGACCTCATGGTTTAATGCCGAATCCGAAAGCCGGTACGGTAACCATGGATATTAAACAAGCTGTTACAGACAGTAAAGCCGGTAAAATTGAATATCGTTTAGACAGACAGAATATTATTCATTGTCCAATCGGTAAAGTATCTTTTACTGAAGAACAATTGTTGGATAACTTTAATGTTTTGCTTGATGCGGTTATCAAAGCGAAACCTACGGGTGCCAAGGGGACATACATCAAAACCTTGCATATAGCTTCAACAATGGGACCCGGAATTAAAGTCAATTCTAAACAAAACTGAGATATACATTATCTTTTAGTTGAAGATTAATAAGCAAATATACAAACAAGTTTTGTGTTTTTACTAAAATAAAAAGCTATTTGCTTTGCGCTGAAAATTAAGCTAGAATTGATGCGCATTAAACAATTAAATATTGCCTTAACGCCAGAGACAGCAGGAGTTCTTGTAACGTAATAATTTCCTGCCGAGGTGGACAGTAGGTTTTTTCAATAATATTTTACAATAATATTGTGAAAGATTGCTTTATGTAGTACTTCCTACCCCTCCGCCTAAGCGTGAGGGGTATTTAAATATAAGAAGGAGGTATTGCAATGCCCAGTCCAAAAATTTTGGAAGACAAAAAGCAAAAAGTCAATCAATTGGCAAATGAACTTAAAGATGCTCAATCTATAGTTTTAGCTGATTACATGGGTCTGAATGTCGCTCAAGATACTGAAATGCGTACGGCTTTCCGTGAAGCGGGAGTTAATTATCGTGTTATCAAGAATCAAGTGATTTCACGCGCGTTTGATCAATTAGGGATTGAGGGTTTTACAGATGAATTGACCGGACCAACAGCAATTGCTTATAGTGTGGATGATGTTGTTTTGGCCCCGAAATTGACTAAACAATATGCCGAAAAAATGAAGAAATTTGAAATTAAAGGCGGTGTCATGGAGGGTGTGAAGGTTGATCTTGAACAAATTTTCAAATTGGCAAGTATTCCTGATCAACAAACACTTTATGGTCAATTGGTTTCCAGCTTAATTTTCCCGGTAACGTCATTAGCTATGACTTTGAATGCTTTAGCAGGAAAAGCTGCTGAAGAAGGTAAAGAAAATGTATCAGATATGGTTGTTGTAGCAGATGGTTCAGTTGAAACCAAAGAAGAAGCTACAAAAGCAGTTGCCTAAGAAGCTGCAGATGCAACAAAAGCAACCGAAACTGAAGTTGAAGCTGAAGCGGTTGAAGAAGTTGCAACAAAAACAGAAGCTAAGACTGATGAAAAAGCTGAAAAAGTAGAAGCAGCTAGAACTAAAACAGTAGAAAAAGCAGAAAAAGTAGAAGCAGCTAAAACTAAAACAGTAGAAAAAGCAGAAAAGGCAGAAAAGGCAAAAACCAATACTGAAGACACTACAGATGAAGCTGTTTTAACGAAAGCAGAAACTAAAGCTGAAATAGTTGAAACAAAGGCTAAAGCAACTAAAACAGCTAAGAATACTGAAAAAGCAAAAAATAATGCGGAAGATGTTGCAGTTGAAGATGTTCCGGCAAAAGCAGAAAAAGAAGCTGAAACTAAAGAAGAAGCTTAATTAAAAACAAAAATTAATTTACCAATATTATTGTGGAGGAAAAACATATGGCAGATAAAATTGCTAAAATCATGGAAGATGTTAAAAGTCTTACCGTTATAGAATTAAATGAATTAGTAAAAGCATTAGAAGAAGAATTCGGCGTATCAGCTGCAGCAATGATGGCTGTTGCTCCTGCTGCCGGTGGAGCTGCAGGCGGTGCAGCTGCTGAAGAAGAACAAACAGAGTTTACTGTTGTTCTTAAGAGTCCGGGTGCGTCCAAAATTCCTGTTATTAAAATTGTTCGTGAATTGACAGGTTTAGGTCTCAAAGAAGCAAAAGCTGTTGTTGATGAAGCTCCGAAAGCAGTTAAAGAAAATGTCAGCAAAGACGAGGCTGATGCTGCTGCTGCTAAACTTCAAGAAGCCGGTGCTGAAGTAGAAATTCAATAATTTACTAGATTACCTTGGGTACACTAGTTTAAGGTGAACAACTAAAATTAGTCTTGAATCGTAGCGTATTAAATCCTAATGCGCTACTTTTATTTTTTAAGTTAAATTAGTTTGGTTTTTTATTTATTAAATTGCGAGTTTATTTGTGTTCATTACAACATAATAACAATCCAAAAATTGACTGAAAACTGATCCTGATTAATAATAAGTTATACTGCAAATTATTATGGAGGCTATATGTTAGATATTAACTTAATTCGCAAAAATTATGAATATGTAAGTGAGAAACTTGCAATTAAAGGTGTGTCTGTAGATTTTTCGGAATTTTTGGCAGATGACCAAAAACGACGAGATTTGATTCATACAACTGAACAATTGAAGGCTGAACGCAACAAATCATCAGCTGATGTTCCGAAGTACAAAAAAGAAGGTAAAGATGTTTCCGAATTACTGGCGAGAATGCGTGAAATCGGCGATCAGATTAAAGAAAATGATCAGCTGATTGCTGATATGAACCAAAAACAAAATGAGTTTATTGCCGGTTTACCGAATTTACCTGCCGATGGTGTTGTTCCCGGTGGCAAAGAAAATAATCAAGTAATCAGTACCTTCGGTGAAAAACCGGTATTTTCTTTTGAACCACAACATCATGTCGACATAGTTGAGCATTTGGGCATTATTGATTATGCCAGAGGGGCAAAATTATCCGGTTCAGGCAATTGGGTTTATCGTGGAATGGGTGCTCAACTTGAATGGGCATTACTGAATTATTTTATTCAAAACCATCTTGTTGATGGCTATGAAATGATCCTGCCGCCACATCTCCTAAACTATGAATGCGGTTTCACTGCCGGTCAATTTCCGAAATTTGTCGATGATATTTTTACACTCAGATCAAAAGATGATTCCGATGCGGTTCATGGTTTTAAAAGATTTCTTTTACCAACTTCGGAAACTGCTTTAGTCAATTTACATCGCGATGAAATTTTGAATCAAGCTGAATTACCTAAAAAGTATTTTGCGTATACGCCTTGTTATAGAAGTGAAGCCGGTAGTTATCGAGCTGAAGAACGGGGAATGATCAGAGGTCATCAATTCAATAAAGTAGAAATTTTTCAATATACTTTACCCCATAATTCCGATCAGGCTTTACAAGAACTTATTTCAAAAGCCGAGCGTTTGGTTCAGGGTTTAGGTTTGCATTATCGAGTCAGTAAATTAGCTGCAGAAGATTGTTCTGCCTCAATGCGAGAAACATATGATATTGAAGTATGGATTCCCAGCATGAATGACTATAAAGAAGTTTCTTCCGCTTCCAATGCAGGAGATTATCAAGCACGCAGAGGGAATATCCGTTTTCGCAATGAAGAAACGGGAAAAAATGAATATGTCCATACATTGAATGCTTCGGGTCTTGCTACCAGCAGAATTTTTCCTGCGATTATGGAGCAATATCAGCAAGCAGACGGTACGGTTATTGTACCTGAAGTATTAAGACCTTTCATGAACGGCGCAGAAGTAATCTGTCCGAGATAAATGAGAAAGAAAGCCTGAATCAAAGACTATTTCTGCAAATTCTAATTCTTAATAAATAGCGAGCTCCAATTTTGCTCAAAAATCGCAGCTCGGCAAATTTTACGGTCCAGCCTTAAAAAGCGTGCAAGCTCTTTAGTAAAACCGGCTTTCCTGGCTTGCATCTGCACACTTTTTAAGTTTATTCGGCAATTTTACGGTCCAGCCTTAAAAAGTGTGCAAGCTCTTTAGTAAAACGGGCTTTCCTGGCCTGCATCTGCACACTTTTTAAGTTTATTCAGCAAATTTACGGTCCAACCTTAAAAAGTGTGTAAGCTCTTTAGTAAAACGGGCTTTCCTGGTCTGCGTCTGCACACTTTTTAAGTTTATTCAGCAATTTTACGGTCCAGTCTTAAAAAGTGTGCAACTTGCAGATTTAGAAATTCTGAGCAGAAAGCATTCTCCAGAATGAAAGTTTAATCCTGGCTGTGCTAAAGATATTTTGGGATGCGAAGTTCAACAGTAAAAAGGTCACCGTCGATTTGAATATCGATGGTACCGTTTTGGGCAACAACTAAACTGCTGGCGATTGAAAGACCGATTCCGCTACCACCTTTACTTCTGGAACTATCACCTTGGACGAAACGTTCCAATAACTGATCTGCAGTAATATTCAACGGCTCGGCTGAAACATTACGTAAGCGGATTCGCATTTTGTCAGGAATGTTGTCCAATACGTCAAGATATACTCTAGTGTCCGGTTGAGCATATTTCACCACATTGCTGAGTAAGTTATCTAAGATACGCCAGAAATATTTTCCGTCAGCCAAGATCATACATGGTTGCTCGGGGTAGGTCAAAATAAGTTTTAATTGGATTTTTTTCAGTCTGTTTTCATATTCGGCATAAGCTTGTTGCAGTATTTCTTTTAAGTCGAGTGGTATCAATTGGACTTGAATATTCCCGGTTGAGATCTTGGATGCTTCAATCAAGTCTTCAATTAAATTCCGCAAACGATTAGCCTGACGAGCCAGAACTATAACATATTCCTCGGCCTGCTGATTATTTATTGATTCGCGTTGCAACAAATCGGTATACATAATAATTGAGGTTAGAGGGGTTTTGATGTCATGTGATACATTGGTAATCAATTCAGTTTTAAAAAGCTCACTTTTGGTTTTTACTTCAATTGCTTTATTAATACCATCATTGAGATTATTAACTGCTCTGGTTAATTCTTTGAAATCCGGTGTCATTTTTGTTTCATCTAAATGATGATCAAGTTTTCCTTGGGCTAGTGCCATAACGGCATCTCGAACCTTGCGATAATTCTTAAGAAACCTTATACAGATTACCAGGAAGATTAAATTGAAAATCAACAACGCAATAGTTAAAAACACTGAAAAATAATTATGCAAGAGAGCGATTAGCAGAATATTTCCTGCAATATATAAAATAATTAGTAAAATCTCACGCCACAAAAGAGGAATAAAATAAAAAATGCTTTTGAGCGAATTAATGATTTTCTTAACAATTCCAATTGAGAGTTTGATTGTTTTATAAATAAAACAGCTTTTGACGAGAGTATCAGCTTTGATTTGGGTAACGATTAGAAGAAGATAGGTATAGATTACGATAAAGATACTTGTTGAAATAATACTTAAAAAGATTTGCAAACGTGGGAATGCTGCCAAATTGTTTTGGGCTAAAACTCGGGAAAAATAAAAAGCGATTGACAATAATGTTGCAATAAGAAAAGTAAGCGGAATTAACAATAAATCTGCCGGCCATTTTTTTATTATTGAAAATTGCATGTCTTCTTGGTCTTTTTGCCAGCCAAGACTGATACAATGATAAACAAAGCCGCTGAAAACAAAAAACAATGCAATTACTGTCCAGATAATGTTTCCAGCACCACTCCCGGCGAAGTCAATATTCGCTTGTTTACTCTCCGAGGGATTTATGCTGCTATCTAATTGAGCAGGGCTTAAATCAGGTGTAAATAAATTTGTATTCGGAATTGCTTGATTAGGGATAAGTAATCCGTCATACTGAATTTCAGGCATCGGTATATTATTATTTTTTTTTAATTCTGGATTTGACGCAAAAAGATCTTGCTCAGCTGTTATATTGCTGATTGCTACAAAAGAGGCATAAAAGATACATATCGTAATAAAAAGAAAAATCGTTGCTTTTAAAAAAGTGCTTTTATAAAAATTCATTAATCTATAACTGTTCTAAACGGTAGCCTTGCCCCCAAATCACCGTGATTAATTGTGGATCTGCGGGATCCGCTTCGATTTTTTCTCTTAAATGTCTAATATGAACTGCAACAGTTCCGTCTGCACCGAAGGCGGGTGATTGCCAAACTTCTTCGTAGATTTCCGTAGTCGAGAAAACCTTGCCGGCTTGTTCCAATAAAAGCTTTAAAATATTATACTCAATCGGAGTCAAAGCCACCGGTTTGCCGTCAACAGTAACTTCTCGGCTATCGATTTCCATGACTAAAGGTCCGGAGACTAGTCGATTGCCAGACTGCTTGACACCGCCAAGATTTGTATAACGTCTTAGTTGGGAACGTACCCGAGCAACAACTTCCATCGGATTAAAAGGTTTTACAATGTAGTCGTCAGCACCGATGTTCAGACCAAAAACTTTATCATGGTCTTCACTTTTAGCTGTAAGGAGAATAATCGGTATATTACTTTTTTCTCTAATTTTTTTGGTAGTGTCTATTCCGTCTAATACCGGCATCATAATGTCCAAAACCACCAGATGAACTTCTTCCTCAGCTAAAATGTCTAAGACTTGAGCTCCATTATTTGCTTCAAGAATATTGTATCCTTCTGCGGATAAATAGATTTTTAAAGCGACTAAAATATCCTGGTCATCATCACAAATTAAGACAGTTTGCTTTTCATTCATAATGCACTCCTTTTTTGAAGCTTTATTCTGTTAACTTAAAAATTAACAGCAATTTGAGGATCAATTTTACAGATTTGCAGAATTCAATGTTTATTATGTCTTTATATTTTTTTAAATTCAAACAAATTTTATATTTTATTTTCTATTCAATAAGTATATGATAACTGAACAAAGAATAAAGTGATTGAGTTTAATCTTAAGAAATTTCTTAATAAATCTTAATCAATTTAGATAATTTATCAATGATTTTTAGTTTGGCGATTTGTTTAATAAATTTTTTTATGGTTTTTTAATTGACACTTACTATTTGATGTTTTTTAGTCAATGTCTTACGAAAGGGGTTAGTTAGTGTTATATGTTGAGTTGGTTTCAAAAAAACTGTTGATCAATGATATTCCGGTGATTGAGATAATTCCTCGGGAGTTACAAGAGCAAGATGCGCCACTAATTGTATTTTATCATGGTTGGACTTCAAACAAAATAAACGGCGCCGGTTTTGGTGAAAGTATTGCAAGATTTGGTTTCCGAGTGGTTGTACCTGATTGTGTTTACCATGGTGAACGTAATATAACTCCTTTAGAAATGTGGGATGCCCATTTTCTTTTCCTTAGTATCATGGAAACAGCGACTGAATTTGGAAAAATAATTAATTATTATCGAACTAAACAATTGATATCAAATAATTTCTATTGTGCTGCCGGTGTATCTATGGGCGGTTTAATTGCAAATATTTTAATCAGGAAATATCCGGGGATAAAAGCTGCCGGAATTTTTATGGCTTCGCCTCAATTGCAAAAATTTGCTGAATGGGTCAGTTTTGTTGGGTTGAAAGATATTTTTAAAGTCACTAAAGAATTTTATCCGGAAATTAAGTTACCGGATGAGAATTTGCAGTTAGGTATTATCAATAAAGAATCGGATTTAATTATGGAACTTTTACCAAGATTAGAAAATTTTGATTTAAGTTTGCAACCGGAATTGATTGCCGGTCGTCCAATGTTTTATTGGCATGCACAGCCGGATCTGCTGATGCCTTATGATTTTACTGTAGAATTCTATGAAAAAATAAAAGATTTGCCCGAAGCGAAGTATGTTTATTTCAAAGGCGATGTTGAGGGTTCGCATTTTGTTCCTTTAATTGAAACACGACGCTTAGCTCTGTTTTTAAAAAATAGTTACCAAGCGCTGGCTTTACCGAATAGTCAAATTGCTAAAAAGGATATTTGGCAACTGACCAATGAACAAATTTTAGAATTTGTATGCTGAATTAAAATGGTAGTAAGCAAAAATAGCCTATTATTTGCGCACCGGGTTGTGTAAATGCAATTTTTCAAGAAAAGATTAACTATTCTGTTAACTTGCAAATTTACAAACTTATAACAAGTTTACTCTCTTAAATTATTTTAATGATTATGCAGAGTATAGATTGATTTTGATATACTACTATAAAGTTATATTCGTATAAGAGGGATCATGTGCAACAAAAATAATAGTAGTAAAAATCAAAAGTCCGTGGATAAACAATTGAGTAGTGAAAAAATTTTTACTCAAGATTTGCAAAAAGCTGCAAATAAGTCAATTACTAAGGATTTGCAAAACTTATCAAAAAAAAATGAGAATCAGGCTTTGCAAAGTTCCTTAGCTGAACCACATAATCAGGATTTTCAAGCAACATCAAAAGAATGCGAGGATCAATATTTACAAACCGCCTCAGATGAGTCTGGGACTCAGAATTTATTGAATACATCATCTGAGGGATTAACTTCAGAAGAAGTAATCAGAAGGCGTGATGCAGGTTATGGTAATGCGGAATCACAATCTCCAATGAAATCCACGCTACAAATTGTGTTGGAACATGTTGTTACTCCGTTTAATATTCTTAATTTGATTTTAGCTTCAATTGTTTTTTTTGTAGCAATCAAGCAACCAAAATATTTTTTAAATATCTTGTTTTTAGGAGTTGCTACTATTAATACCATAAGCGGAATTATTCAAGAAATCAAAGCCAGAAAGGAAGTCCAAAGGCTTTCCTTGCTAAGCCAACCCAGAGTTTTGGCAATTAGAGATGGCATTACCAAAGAAATTTCGAGTGAAGAATTGGTGGTTGGCGACTTAATTGAACTGCATACTGAAGATCAGTTAACGGTTGATGCAAGGCTGGTCAGCGGTATAAATTTCGAAGTTGATGAATCGCTCTTGACGGGAGAATCGGATGCTGTTTACAAGAAAGCGGGAGATCACTTGCTGTCAGGTTGCTTTGTAGTTTCCGGTCGCGGTATGGCAATTGTTGAACAAGCCGGTGCTGAGACATATGCAGCCAGAATTACTCGCGAAGCAAAAAAAATCCGGCAAATAAATTCCGAAATGATGCAAGCTTTGAATAAAGTTGTCAAAACTTTAGGGATTGCGATCATAATTATCGGCATCTTGATGTTGGTTTCTAAACTGATAATTCAGCCGTTAGATGATTGGCGGGCAGTTTTGATTTCAACAGTTGCAGCTTTGGTCGGTATGGTTCCGGAAGGTTTGGTATTGTTGACTTCCGTGGCTTTTGTTGTCGGAGTAATTCGTCTTTCCGCTCACAATGTTTTAGTACAAAAAATGAGTTCGATTGAAACTCTGGCACGTATAGACACTCTTTGTGTTGATAAAACCGGCACAATTACCAGTGGTAAAATGAATGTTATCGGTATTCATACAACAGACGGAAATGAATTGTCTGAATTACAAAAACAAGCAATAGCTCATGCACTGAAAGCATTAAATGATAGAAATGCTACAGCTAGGGCAATTTTGGATTATCTGAAACCTGATCTAGCTTTTCAAGATCAATTTGAAGTTGAGCATTATTATTCTTTTTCTTCCGAAAAAAAGTGGTCGGGTGTGCATTACGCAAAACAAGGAACATGGGTTATCGGAGCTCCAGAAATTGTCTTGTCTTTACAAGAACAACGAAAATATCTGGAAAATTTAAAAGAGAAAATTACCAAAGATAAAAGATTGTTAGCAGTAATGAAGTCAGATCAAGCTTTGCCGGATAATAAGAACTTGATAGACGATTTGGAGATAGTTTGTTTTATTGAAATAGAAGATGAATTAAGAGAAAATGCTCAGGAAATTTTTGATTTCTCCGCCAAGCAAGGGGTTGAAATAAAAATCATATCGGGAGATAATCCGCATACAGTGCAAGCTATAGCTCATAAGGCCGGAATCAAACACTTGAAACATGCAATTGATATGAGTACTTTGCCCGAAGACGAGGATTATACGGCAATTGTCGAAAGCTATCAGCTGTTTGGCAGAGTGACACCATTTCAAAAGAAAGAGCTGATTGCTGCTCTGCAAAATAATGGTCATAGTGTTGCGATGGTAGGAGATGGAGTAAATGATGTACCTGCTTTGAAAAAAGCTGATTGCAGTGTTGCAATTGCTCAGGGCAGTGACGCTGCCAGAGTAAGTGCAGATTTAGTCTTGATAGAAAACGATTTATCCAAAATGATTCCGACTGTATATGAAGGCAGACGTGTAATCAATAACATTGAACGGGCGGCGGTTCTGTTTTTAACCAAAACGGTATATATGACTTTGTTGGCGTTTATGTTTATATTTTTGCCAAGTCGCTTCCCATTATTTCCGATTCAGATGACTCTGATTGGCAGTTGTGTAATCGGCATGCCGGGATTCTTTCTATCTTTAATTCCTAATCGAAATCGAGTCAGTGGAAATTTTTTGCCTAAGGTTATGAAAGTGGCATTACCAGCGGGTATAACCGGAACGGTAGCGGTACTTTTACATCAATTGGGGATGTATATTTTTGATTTTCCGGCAGGATATCACAGTACGATTTCTCTGATTATTTTGCTGACGATTAGCGAGAATGTGCTTTGGAAAGCTTGTCAGCCGTTTGACAAATATACATTGTCGATTTGGCTGCTATCGGTTGCTACAGTTTTGCTGGCAATAATTTTCTTACCGGATTTATTCTTTTTAACCAGACTGGATTCACATGGTTTAATATACGCCGTTGTTTTTATCTGTATTGTTCCCTTGATTTTCTTTCTCATCAAACGTATATATGTGAAGTTTACGGCACGTCGTAAATAAAATCAGATAATATTAAATGCATAATTCAATGTAATCTGATTTCTAATATCAATTAAATTTGCAATTATTTATACGAGAAATTTACGAAAAATTAACTTGTGAACCATTAAATAAGCTATTAACAACATATAATGTAAAGAAACATTTAAATATTAAGTGAATATTAAGGAGAACCTAGTGTTAAAAATCAGTCAAGTTACGAAAAGTTACGGCGACTTGAAAGCCAATGACAATATCAATATAGAAATTCCGGAAAAATCCGTAGCTCTCTTGGTAGGGCCGAACGGAGCAGGTAAGTCAACTTTATTAAAGTGTATTATGGGTTTGCTGCGCTATTCAGGGGAAATTGAAATTAACGGTTTGAAAAATAAATCTCTGGAGGCGAAAAAAATCATGGGTTATGTTCCGGAAATTCCTCATATGTATCCTTTACTTACAATCAGTGAACATCTGGAATTTACTGCCAGAGCGTATAGATTAGATGAAACGTGGCGTGAAAAAGCGGATAATTTACTCAGACGTTTTGAACTTGATGATAAGAGAAACAAATTGGGTGGTACTTTATCCAAGGGGATGCAGCAAAAACTCAGCATTTGTGTAGCTTTATTACCTGAGCCGAATTTTATCTTATTTGATGAGCCATTGATCGGACTTGATCCTTATGCAATTAAACAATTAAAAGATATTTTTCGTGAATTGTCAGAGAGTGGACATTCATTGTTAATCAGCACTCATATCTTAGATACTGTAGATGAGTTGTGGGATCAAGTTTACATCATGAATCATGGAAAAGTTGTGGCTAACGGTAAAAAATCAGAACTTGACCGATTGGGCAAAACTTTGGAAGATTTCTTTTTCGATGTTACAGGTAATTATAAATCCGACATTAAGTCTGATCCTGACCTTAATTCTAATACTGAGATTGTAACCGAACAGGATTAGGGGGATTTCTATGCAAGCATTTGTTTATCTTAAAGTTCGGACAATTATCAATTGGTTTAAACAGTTAAAAGAAAAACCGAGTCGTTTGATTTCAGTATTATTTTATGCAGGTCTGCTCAGTGTGGTTTTCTTGATTCCTAGGGGTGATGATTTACCCGCTGAATCTAAATTTATGCAAAGTGATTTCTCGAGATATGTTATATCAGCAGTGTTTTTTGGAATTTTGTTAATTCTCAATGCATTTACTTGGCATTCAGGGACCAAAAGAGGTGTTAGTATTTTCGCTTTGCCGGACACTCAATTTTTATTTACGGCACCTTTCAGACCAGCTTCGATTTTGTTATATGGTATGCTCAATCAATTAAAAACATCATTACTCAGTTCAATTTTTTTACTGTATCAAATTCCGAATTTGCATAAATTATTATTAAACAGCGGGCAAATCGCAACTATTTTTGTAGTTTGGACGATGACGATTTTCTTCAATCATATTATTTCTGCATTTATTTATGCAATCAGTTATAAAGCTGACAAATATGTAAAAATTGTTGAAATAGTAATTTATACCATTCCGATTCTCAGTTTGTTGCTAGGCTTCTTTTTTATAATTAAAGCATCTGATGTTCTTACCGGTTTAACTCAATTTCTTCAATCGAAATTACTCTATCTTATTCCTGGAGCAGGTTGGGCAAAAGGTATTTTAGACTTGGCTTTATTAGGTTTTAATTGGTTAGGAATCGTTTGTTTAGTAATCTTTATTTTTGTGCCGATTGCATTGATGCGGGCTATATATAAGATGGACATTGATTATTATGAAGATGCAATGTCGATGGTACAAGCCGCGCCGAATTCGCCGGAACAACAAGAGATTGCGAAAGAAGCTCAACGCAAAGCCTATGCAAAATTCAAAGTGAAAGAAACCGGTATTAATAAAGGCTTTGGTGAAAATACAATTTTTTATAAACAATTATGTGAATATCGGCGCACCAGACCTAGAATTGTCGGCTTTACCATGCTAACGCTGCTTTTGGTTTTGGGTGGCATGGCTGTAGTATTGAAAAATCCGGAGGAAACGAACGATCCGTTACTCTTTTGGGGAATAAGCGTAATAATCTTATTCTTTTCTGCATTTAATTCAACGACTATCAAAGCTTTTGCTGATGATCAATTTTTCACTTTACCGGGGAATTCCATTTTGAAAGTCATTTATTCCGGTGTTCTGGGAATTATCTTGGTGATGCTTGATTTAATTCCGGCATATTTATTTGTTATTATCTATTCCGGTTTTAATTTATTATTATTGCCAATAGGAATTTTGTTGAGCGGCAGTATATTTATGGTTATTAACAGTGCCCAAATTCTGACCTATCGAATCTTCGGTGAAGTGAAATCAGCCTTTTCAGTTATGGTTTTATTAACATTGTCCTTTGTTTTCTGCCTGCCGGGAGCAGGCATGATTTTGGCCGGTGGTTATTTCATTGTATTGCATGGCACATATTGGGGTTACTTGCTAATTGCGGGAGGTTTTTTAGCGAATTGCTTATTAGGTTTAATCGGAATTTTTACCGGAAAAAAATATTTGGAAGAAGGGCCGACTAGATAAATTTGAAATAAACTTACTAATCTGTATTTTTCACTGATGATTTGTTGTAATATTTAATAAATTGTAATAATTGATAAATTATAATAATTAATTAATAATTAATGAGTTATAAAAATTAATGAAATAATTGTTTTGTACTTGGTCAAACAACAGTTCAAATTAAACACACAAGAATTTCTCTAAGTGAGTTAAAATGATAGAAAAAATACTGATTAAATATTTATATAGAGGAAACATATGCAAATAGTAATTGGCGGAGCAGGCAAAATCGGTGAAGTTTTATGTTTAGAGTTGGCTGAAGAAGGTCATGATATTATTTTGATTGAGCAAAAGGAAGAATTGATCGATAAAATAATTGAACGTTCTGATATTTCCGGTATTGTGGGCAGTATTGTTGATTATGATATTCAACTTGAAGCCGGAGTTCCGAATTGTGATTTATTCATCAGTGTAACCGGCGACGACGAGATGAATTTAATCGGGGCAGTTTTAGCGGATCGTTTAGGTGCAAATTACACAGTTGCCAGAGTAGGTAATCCCCAATATGGAACGCATATGGGATTGATGCGACGAGCTTTGGGAGTTTCCAATATTACTAATCCGAGACTTGAAGCAGCTAGAGAAATTGCCAAGAGCTTGAGTTCGCCTTCTTCTGTATCTGTAGAAAGCTTTGCTCATGGTAGAGTCAATATGCATGAAGTTAAGATTGAACAGAAAAGTGGATTAGAAGGTATAAAACTATCCGATTTTCGTAATCGTTTTGCCTCATTGATTGTCTGTGCAGTGCAAAGGAATGAACAAGTTATAATTCCGGATGGATCATTTGTTTTTACTAACGGAGATACAGTTTTAATTACCGGTCTAATTAAAGATCTTGAACAGTTTTATATCAATATCGGAATCTATAAGAAAAAAATAAGTAATGTCTTAATTATCGGTGGCGGTGAGATTACTAATTATTTATGTCGGATTTTAGAACGCAATGTTCCCAAAATGAAAATTACCGTTATTGAGAAAGATGATCAACGAGCTTGGGATTTATCAGCAGAATATTCTGATGTGACGGTACTTTCCGGTGACGGAACCAATCATCAGGTTTTAGATGAGATTAACTTTACTTTTTATGATGCGATAGTCGCTTTAACAGGAATTGATGAAGAGAATATTATGATCGGTTTATTGGCGGCACAAAATAAGATTCCCAAAATCATTGTTAAGGTTAATCGAACTGAAATATTACCGATAGTTCATAATAGTGGTTTGCAAACTATTATTACGCCGAAAGCAATAGTTTCTGACAGCTTAGTCCGCTTTGTTCGTGCACATGAAAATGCAATGGGCTCAAAAGTTGAAGCATTACATAGAATTTTCAATAATGAGGTTGAAGTTCTTGAGTTCAATGTCAAACAAGACAGCAAAGTACTTAATATTCCGTTAAGAGATTTGCCGATTAAAAAAGATATCTTAATTGTATTTATAATTCGCGGTAATCAAATAATATTTCCGACCGGCAATGACTCTATTAAATGCGAGGATCATGTAGTTATTGTGTCAAAAGAGAAACAATTCTACGATATTGATGATGTTTTAGACGAACAAAAAACTAAATCAATTGAGACACTGACAGATCCTAATTATACAGACAAAAATAATCTTGCAGGGAATGTTCATGTTGCGGAGGTTCCGAAAAAATGAATTTTCGCATAATTCGCTTCTTTTTGAGTAGATTATTATTGGTTGAAGCAGGTTTAATGGTGTTGCCGGTTATTATCGGACTATTGTACCGAGAACCGTTTTCTAGTATTTTTAGTTTTTTGATAGTAATTGGAATTATAACGTTCATAAGTGTTTTACTCAATGTTAAAAAACCGGATATTAAAACCCTGCATACTAAAGAAGGCATGATAATTGTCGCTTTAACTTGGATTGGTTGGACATGTTTCGGTGCTTTACCGTTTGTGATTTCAGGTGAAATTCCTTTTTATATTGATGCTGTTTTTGAAATGGCAAGTGGATTTACTACAACGGGAGCTTCTATTCTCAGAGAAGTTGAGAGTTTGAGTCATTCAATTTTATTTTGGCGTTCATTCTCACATTTGATAGGTGGTATGGGGGTATTGGTCTTTGCATTAGCAATTTTTCCGACCGGAGCCTCCGAAACAGTACACTTAATGCGGGCAGAAGTACCGGGTCCAAAATTCGGTAAGCTAGTTTCAAGATTGAAACAAACGGCGATTATCCTTTATGTGATTTATTTCGTAATGACCTTTATCACTATAATTTTGCTTATTTTAGGTGGCATGAATGTTTTTGATGCCGTTTGCCATTCTTTCGGTATCGCCGGTACCGGCGGTTTCAGTACTCACAATGCGAGCATCGGCTTTTATAACAGCCCCTACATTGAATGGGTTACCGGGATTATGATGATGTTGTTCGGCATGAATTTTAATCTATTCTATATGATTGTCTTAGGCCAGACTTTATCGGTATGGCGTGATGAGGAATTACGAGTTTATTTGAGCGTGATTTTTGGTGCCACTACTGTAATAGTTGTTAGCAATTCGATCAGCGGAATTTATGAAAACCTTGGAGAAAATATCAGACATACTTTTTTTTCCGTATCTTCAGTCATTACGACAACCGGTTTTTTAACGGTTGATTTTGCCCAATGGTCATTAACTGCGATTTTTATATTCGCTATGCTGATGGTAATTGGCGGTATGGCAGGTTCAACCGGCGGTGGCATTAAAGTTGCAAGATTCACGATTGCAAACAAATCTATGTTTAATGAATTTCGTTTGATGCAGAATCCAAGACGGGTTGTAGTGACAAAATTTAACGGTAAGCCATTAACCGAATATCAAGTTACCAGAATCCGTAATTACGTGTTGGCATATGTATTTTGTGTAATAACTATCTGCTTATTAATCAGTCCGGATACACCTGATATGCAAACGGCAGTCAGTGCAACCCTTAATACCTTTAACAACATAGGAGTAGGATTTGCGACTGCGGGTTCAGCAGCACCGTTTACAGATTATAGTATTTTTTCAAAAATAGTTTTAATATTTTCAATGATAGCAGGTCGTCTGGAAATTTATCCGATTATCCTCTTGTTTTCACCAAGTACTTATTTGAATAAAAGTTAATCCCAAATTATTGATTGTATATTCAGCTAATGAAATCACTTGCTCATGCATACTGATAAAAGTTCAAAAACTAAGGCTTATTGCCTATGAATCGCAAACTCGGGCTAAAGTCCTCGAACATGCGATTCATTAACGGCAATTTCGCCAAGTTTTTAATGAATTTTTCCAGTAAACGTATTTCAAAGCGATTTCATTAGCTGAATAGTGCTGTCAATATTTTTAATTAAGAAAATCGTTTAGCAATGTATTTCTCTAATCCCAAGCATCCTTGGTATAGGTTGCAGTAAATTTTCCTGGAAAGTCGGATTCTTCTAATAACTGTAAGGCTTGGTCACGCTCTGTATATGAATCGTAAATTGCGAAAATTGTCGGGCCGCTGCCGGTAAAACGTACAAATTGTGAGCCGGTTTGACAGAATGCATGACAAATATCTTGTAAGTGAGGATGTTTGTATAAAATGGTCGAGGTGAAGTCATTTGAAAAATACTTATTCATCGACTTTAAGCCGGTACTTATAATTTGATTATAATTATTCAAAGTTTCACGATTTGCTAATTTCAGTCTGGTTAACGGGTGTGCATTAAGTGCATTGAAGGCATTAGCAGTGAGGATAGTTTCCGGTGGATTATAGATTAAAACAGGTCGCTCGGAAAAACTGTCAAGCGGGCTAATAATTTCACCGATTCCCTCACATAAAGCAGTTCCACGGTGTAAACAGAAAGATACGTCGGCACCGATTTTACCAGCGATTTCTAGTAATTTAGCTTGCGAGATTATCGGATTCTGATTTCTGCTTTTATTTTGTAAGAGATGGGTAGAATCAATGACATCGGATGTACTTTGTGAATTGTTTTGACTTGCAGAAGATATAGGTTGAAAAAATAAACGAGATTGAGGATTGTTATATAAATTTGCTAAACCACGCAAAACGGCTGCCCCATTTGCACTTCCACCGGCTAAGCCTGCAGCTAAGGAGATGTTTTTAATTAAAGAAATGGTCAGGTTTGCTTTTAAATGAAAATGTTCTAAGAAGAGTTTAGCACTACGATAAGCGATATTTTCCATTCCGCAGCTCAAGTTACAGTTATTAGAAATAAGTGAAATATTGGTTTCAGCGGTTGAGTTTAACGGCTTTAGTGTTAGTTCGACGATATCGTGCAAAGCCAAAGTTTGCATAATGGAATGCAGTTGATGATAATTATCCGGTCGTTTTCCCAGAATTTTTAAACTTAAATTTATTTTTGCTTGTGCACGCAATTTGCAATGTGCTTGTTCGTGGTTAACTCTAATTTTATTGGCTTGTTGATTAGAGAAAATTGTGTGAATCTTATTCAAATCCTTCTCCTAAAACCTCATGTACTTCAGTTACAATTTTAAAAGCATTCGGGTCGATTGCTTCAACCAATTTTTTAATTCAGTTAGTTGCCTGCTCGGCATCTCACAAAAGATAATACCATGATTTTTCATACTGTACATATCTTTGATTTGCAATCCCGTTGCACCCCGGTCTAATCTCATAAATATTTCATTAACTATTTCATGATATTTATCCGAAATGACATAGGTGATAACAAAAATGTTATATTAATATTATACCGCCGCCTATGCAACGCTCTCCTTGATAGAAAACTGCAGCTTGTCCCGGAGTGATTGCTCTCTGAGGTTCGAGGCAATGTATTTCTACGTAATTCGGATTTTGATTGGTATGCTTGTGCACGATTGCTTTTGCTTTTTTTGCCTGATAACGATTTGCGACTTCAACTTCAAGCGGCAATTCCGGTTTGATTAAAGTGTTCCATTTGACATCTTTGATTGAATACCTGGTTGTCATCAAATTTTGAAGCTCGCCGATTGTAATTTGATTGGTAAAAGAATCAATTTTTGTGACAAAGACTTTTTTGCCGAATGACATTCCTAAATTCTTTCTTTGTCCTATTGTATAATTACCGATTCCGAGATGTTTGCCTACAACATTGCCTTGGGGATCAATAAAATTCCCGGGTTTGCCGATTGCGTTAAATCTGGTCAGTAAATCACGATAGGATTTATCGCGGGAAATGAAACAAATGTCTTGACTGTCACTCAAAGAATCAATTTCAAAACCAATTTTGGCAGCGATTGATCTGACTTCCGTTTTATCTAAAATACCGAGAGGGAATAAGGTACGTGATAATTGTTCTTGGGATAAGTGATATAAAATATAGCTTTGATCTTTGGTAATGTTTATTGCTTGCCATAATTGATATTCCGCTGATTTTCCCGCTTTAATTATTCTTGCATAATGGCCGGTTGCCAAATAGTCAAAATTACCGTCTGCTGCTTGTTCCATCAGATTAAACTTGAATTTTTGATTACAAATTACACAGGGATTGGGAGTCAAACCGGATTGATATTGCATAATGAATTCTTGGACAATTTCCGTGAAAAATATTTGTTCTAAATCTAAAATCTGTAAAGGGATGTTCAAATGATCTGCCACATGCTGTACTTTGGTCAGATCACAGTGGTCACGTTGGACATCTTCTGTATCACGCCATAATTTCATATAGGCTCCGGTTACCTGAAATCCTTGTTGTTTTAAGAGATATGCTGCAACTGTACTGTCGACACCGCCGCTCATACCGAGCAGAACTTTTTTCATTTTATTTTTACTCCTTTACTGTTGAAGAATATTCTAGAGATATTTGGTTTTAATAACAAGCAAGAACATTTTTGCTTATAAGTTTATAATGAATTTATTAACAGCAAAGTTAAACTGAGATAAATGTTTATATAATTTTATTTTATATTTGACTTCTAATAAAATGAGTACAATTTAGGTTTAAGTTTTACTTTCTATTAACATGATAAATGAGGAGGTTTGTTATTCTTGTGCGAAGAGTAAGTAATGTTAAATTAAGGACAGAAAGATGGTTGAATTAAAAAACATACAGATGAATGTCAAAATCGAAAGATTTTGATTTACCGGTATCGAAAACACAAAAATATAGTATGATTTAAAATGAAGAGGGAAATTATGAATCGTAAAATAAAAAGATTAATGATTAGAATCGGTTTAGGTATCCTCGTAGCAGTTGTACTCTTGGCAATTATAATAGCAATTGGCTATTTTACAGCATATTCAAAAACCCCCGATCATTACGAAGTAAAATTTTTAGGTAGTAAAATTTATGATCTCACTCGTCAAGAAGGAGAATATGTTGGAACAGCTAATAATGCCCAAATGGGATTTTGGACTATTGTCATTACAATTGTTTTTGTTTTAATTTTGGAAGTAGTTTCCGCTTTCAAAAAAAGCAAGACAAATCAGAAGAGTAATAAAGACGAATTACAATGATAGAGTTTGTTAAATCAATCTGTAATACTTTCTCGCCTTGCCGGTAATATTCAAATAAAAAGATCATTAAACGATTTCTTTGAGAGCTTTTAAAAGAGGCTCTCTTTTATTTTCCAATTTTTCGGTTAAGACAAGATTGAAAATTTGATTTAAAGCCTGACCGATTTGAGGTCCTTTCAGCCCGAGTGCCATGGCATCGTAACCGTCAATTTCCAGATCGGTAATTTGCAAAGCAGGTTTACTTTGGATGATTTTTTCCAACATCAGTGATACTTGGTTCAAATAATTGATTTGTTCATATTGTATCGCTTCGGATTTACCTGCAATATCGGCTTTTTTCAGAGCAATTAATTTATTCAGAGTATCAGGTCCGAATTTCCGCAAACGGCGTTTTAAGATAATTTGATCTAATTCCAGTGGATAATCGTGATAGAGAACCAATGTTTCGACTGTGTCAATCAATTTTTTCTCGAATTTTAAATCTTGCATATTATTACGAGTGATTTCGGCTGAGATTTTAGAATGCTGATAAAAATGTCCGATACCTTCATTATCCAGAGAGAAAGTAGCAGGCTTACCGATATCATGATAAAGAGCAGCCAGACGCAAATCTAATTCCGGGGGGGTATTACAGATGACTTTTATTGTATGGCGAAATACATCATATGCATGATATGGATTGTGTTGTACGAAATCAAAAGTAGCTGCCAGTTGCGGAATAAATATAGCAAATATATCACGAAAATTGTAGAGGATCGAACTTAAGTCAGACGAGAGCATAATTTGTCTAAATTCATGTTGAATTCGTTCTTGAGAGATATTCTTCAGTAAAGGAGCAAGTTCGTGCATAGATTTTGCGGTTTGCGATTCGATTGAAAATCCGAAACTTGCGGCAAACCTTAAGGCGCGTAAAATTCTTAAAGCATCTTCTGTTAATCGTTCTTGTGGTTGTCTGACAGTCCGGATAATTTTGTTTCTTAAATCTTGATAACCCGAGAAAGGATCGATTAAACCTTTATCAAGATGAAAAGCAATTGCATTGATTGTGAAATCGCGTCTTGCCAAGTCTGCGTTTAAATCAGTCGAAAAACTGACTTGCTGTGGATGGCGAAAATCGACATATTCGCTTTCAACCCGATAAGTTGTAATTTCTATCGGCATTTGTTCAATTATTACTGAAATTGTACCGAAATTTAAGCCGATCGGAATAACTTGAAATTCCGCAAAAACCTGGCAAATTTGTTCAGGTCGGGCGGAAGTTGTTAAGTCATAGTCGACAGGTATTTTATTGCGCAATAAATCACGTACTGAACCACCCACCAAATAAGCTTCAAAACCATGTTCGTTTAATAGCTTGATTGCTTGTTTAATTTGAGCGGGTATTTTATCCGATTTAATCATTGATCTATCTCAATCTGAGCAATATCTTCAACGACTTTTGCAGCACAGATTAAACCGCAAACTGCCGGTACGTATGCCAATGATGCGATTGTTTTTTTGCTGTTCAGAGCAGGTTTTTCCGGTGAAAAAACTACCAGATGTTGTGCAATATTATTCCTCTTTAATTCGCTACGCAGCTTTTTTGCCAAACGATCATTATAGGTTTGAAATATATCGCAGACTTTAAATCCGGTTGGATCGTATTTATTGCCTGTACCCATAGCGGAGATAATCGGAATTTGATTCTGATGAGCCTGAATAATCAAATCGATTTTCGATTGCACAGAGTCAATTGCATCAACTATATAATTCAAATCTCTTGGCAAAAAATCAAGACTGCTTTCGGCATGATAGAATACTTGATGAATGTTAATTTTTGCTTGCGGATTGATATCGAGGATGCGCTGTTTTACTACAGCAACTTTGGGAAGACCGATTGTTTGCTGCAATGCACAGAGTTGACGATTCAAATTACTTGGCTCAACTAAATCGTGATCAATCAATTCAAAATGACCGATACCTGATCTGGCTAAAGCTTCGGCGGTATAAGAGCCGACTCCGCCTAAACCGAATAGGGCAACTTTGGCATTTTGCAAGTTAAATGCCCCTTGTTCTGTTAATAAAGGTAGAGATCTAATAAATAAAGGATTTTCTTTGATTTCTTTCATTGTCGGCTCAACCTGATATTTTATAATAACAAAATAATTTTTGAGTCAAAGGATCAATTGAATTAATAACGATTTCACAATTATTCTGCAGTGAAATACGCTTCCAATGCTTCCGGAGAATCTTCCGGTATAGATTTGAAACGACCTATCGGCAAGGGCTCGATAAACCCCCAATCACCAAATTTGAAATTATCGTCTTTGAGATTTTTCATATGTTGCAGCAGACCGGTTGTTTGACTTTCTAAAGTATCAATATAATGTACGATGGCTGCCGCAACGGTGGTTGGACGATCACCGTAATCACCGTGATGTCCACTAATTACACTTTGTACCTGACGATAAAAAGTTTCGTCAAATAATTCGATAATCGCATCTTTATAGTTGGCAATAAACTCAATGCCCCGAACTCGGTGATTGGCATACCAAAATTTTGAGGGAGCTAAATCTTCATATTCGAACACTTTACCTATATCATGAACCATAATTGAGAATGCCATAAGATCAGCACATTCCAATAAATCAGGATTGTTTTCCAACATTGCCGCCAAAATATTGAGCATTTTTGTAGTGTGATTAACCAGACCACCGATTTTATTATCGTGGTAATAAACGGCAGCCCCTTCAGTTGTGAAACGCCCTTTGATTTCAGGATCTTTAATTATTTCTTCAAGCAGATGCCAACAATCTTTGGATACACCTAAAGTACTAAGTTTACGGATGGCTCTTTTCCAATTTTGATTAATCTGTTCACGCGGGATACGAGGTAAGAAATCATGTTTGGATATTTCCGGATTTTGGCAAACTTCAATCTTGCGTACAGTAAAATAAAATCCGTTGTATTCAGAACCGATAATTTCGACATCGTAAATACCTGCCCCGTTGGCTTGAACGGTTGAAAAAATTTCTTCTTCCCAAATTCGAAAATCATATTGACCGTCTTGCGCAAGAAATTGGCCAACCATAAAGTCACCATTTTTACCGGTGCGGATTGCCGGTACAACATTAATTAAGACGGTACCTTGAGAAACTTTACCTTTTTCCTGTGCTTGCTTTAAGTCTAAAATCGACATTATTTATGCTCCTTTGTAAAAGTCATCTTATGATTGGACATTCTGGTAATTATAAGATGAAATTACCAATATATGAAATGTTAATTGTAATATTGAAACACTTTATTGAATGTACCGCTAGTATACCAAAATTGTGTATAATTAGACTAATTAAGAAAAAGCATTTTTGAGATATTTGGAGGAAACCCAGTGAACTCAAATCAAAATTTGGCACAATATATAGAGCAATACGCTGATTGGTTTTTAGATACCCAACTATTACAAAACAACCAATACAGCAATAATTTATATCCATATGATAATTTATTTTCTCCAATTAAGCTGAATCAAATAAATGTGAAAAATAGAATTATGTTTAATTGTTTGCCGAATTTTAATATGGCTGAACAGTCCGGCAGACCGACTGAAGCTTTATCGGCATTTTATGCAGAGCGAGCAAAAGGTGGTGTAGGACTGCTGGCGACAGGTGCTGTTCCGGTTACCGGCAAACTTGATCCTACAGTTACTGATTCATATGGTAGATCTATTTTCCCTCAAATTATTGACGCTCAATCTGTTCTGTCAGGTTGGGCGGAATTGACTGAAACTTGCCATGTTTTTTCCGCTAAGATATTTCTAACTCTATCCGCAGGTCCCGGTTTAACGGGTACGTTAAGAATTGATCCCGGCAAGGCTAAACAACATTTTTTATTTGCCAAAAGACCGATTTCACCATCAGGCGGCAAAAGCTATACTCAAAATTTAAATACTCGACGTTTATCTGAGCGCGAGCTAAGACAAATTATTGCAAATTTTGCCCAAGCAGCTGAATTGGCTAAAGAAGTTGATTTTGATGGGATATTGATTGAAGGAGGACGAGGTGGATTAATTGCTCAGATGTCAGATCCTGAAGTCAATAGACGAAAATTCGGTTTTTTCAGCAATTATCAAACATTTGCTTTAGAAATAATTCGCAGAATAAGAAGAATTACCGGATCCGATTATCCGATAATCTATAGTCTGGATCTCGATTCGGGGAATTTGCCTTTTGATTTCTTGAAGAATTTGATCCAAGCCGGTGTTGACGGATTTGTGATTCGTCCGGGTAATTATGCTTATAAATGGTTGAGTCAAGGTGCGAGAACTTTGCCTCCCGGTTATAGTCTTAACTTAGCTGATCAGATTAAACATTTTTTCCAAACCGAGAATTTGCTTGGTTCCAATGGCGAACCTGTGCCAATTATAGCTTCAGGCAAGCTGGATTTTCCTGATTTAGCTGAAGAAGCACTGATATCCGGTCAAACGGATATGATTTGTCTGGAAAATGCTTTGTTGGCAGATCCGGAATGGGTGAACAAAGTATATTGTAATTCAGTAGATTTAATTAAACCTGCGGTTCGAGCGGAATCTGACTATCAGCAGAAAATTTCCTGTTCGGTTAATCCGCGAATCGGTCAGGAGTATAAATATAAAGATACAGTTATTCAAGTTGGCAGCCCGCGTAAAATCGCAGTTGTCGGTGCCGGTTTAGCGGGAATTGAATGTGCGATTGCAGCTCATTCCAGAGGACATGAAATGTGGTTATTTGAGCAAACCGGAAAAATTGGCGGCAAACTAAATAAAACTTTAATACCCAGCTTTAGGATTGATATTGCAAATTATTTATCTTGGCAACAGAAACGTATAGCAAACTTGGTTGGAAACAGTTCGAATTTTAATCTTGTTTTAGATACAATTGCTACCATGTCAATGCTTGATGAAAGAAATTTTGATGTAATTGTGGTAGCGAGCGGTGGCAAATCAAAACCGTTTGAACAAACTGATATTGAGATGATTGATGTTTTAGATTTAGATTTCTCTAATAAAACCGATAAGACCGATAAGACCGAAGGAACTTTACTTGAGCGATTAAATATTGTCGAAAAGAATAAAATCGTAATTTACGGCGAGCATCCGATGGCATTGGACATTGCCTATAATTTGGTTTATGCCTATGATAAACAAGTATCTTTGTTGTTCGAAGGTGAAGAGCAAATTACTTTATTGCAGAATCTGGAAAGTCAACATTTGCTGTACTTTTTGAAAAGAAAAAAAGTCGACATTTATTATAATGTAATATTGAATCAATTAGACAAGGAGCAAATCAGTTTTCAATCGACAGCCGGTAAGTATGTTTTACCGTATGATTTTTTATTTAAAGCAACCGGACTGGAAGCCGATCCGGAATTATATAATTTACTATACAAATATAAAATATCTCCTTACGTATACCATATTGGTGATTGTGCTAAACCCGGTTCCAATGCAGATAATATCAAAGCCGGGTACAGATTGGGGATAAGTTTATGAGCAATAAAGTGCCTTTGAAAATTGCTCTTGTTGGTTGTGGTAGAGTTGCAGATAAACATCTCAAAGCATTCAATTATTTGGCAAAAAATAATAAGAAACACGGTAAAAGGGCAGAGCTGATTGCTTTGATAGATCCGTTTCCTCAAGCCAGAGAACGAATTTTGTCGGGATATAAATTTGTAAAGAATAAGACGACAGAAAAATGTAATAATGATCCTACCGGCGGAAAAAATGCCGGACAATATATTCAACAATTTGATTCTATCGAAGATTTATTTGCAACAAATTTGAATGACGTTAACGAAAAACCTGACATTGTGGCAATTACTACACCGTCCAGTCAACATTATACTCAAGCTAAACTGGCATTAGAAAATGATTGTCATGTTTTTATTGAAAAACCGATCGCGATGAAATTGGAACATGCACAAGAATTACAAATCTTAGCTGGACAATACAATAAAAAAATTGTTATCGGTCATATTTATCGTTATTTTCCGGTGATAGGTTTGGTAGCACAAGATATTGTTCAGGGTATGTTCGGCAAACCTCTTTACGGCACAGTCAGCGTGCGTTGGGGTCATGATCAGGCATATTATGATCAAGCAGCGTGGCGCGGAACCAGAGAGCATGATGGCGGTGCAATCATGAACCAGAGTATCCATGCACTGGACTTAATGCATTGGTTATTGGGAGAACCCGATTTGATTTCAGTAAAAGGTGCAATCAGTACACAAATTCATCAAATGGAATCGGAAGATTTGGGTTTTGGAATTTTTGAATTGGCTGATAATCGCTGGCTAATGCTTGAAGGTACAACTAATACGGAACCGACCAGACAGGAAGCATCATTTTTTGTTCGTTTGACTCAGGGTGATATTAAAGCCGGAATCTCGTCAGGCAAAATCTCATTTTCGGTTTTTGATTCTAACGGCAAACAACTAAAAAAGTGGTACATCAAGCGAGAAATTACTCAACGTATAAAAACTGAAGGTTTTTCTTATTTACTGCAAATGGGTAACCCTCATACTGCAATCTATATAGATTTGATAGATAGTATTTTCCACGACAGACAACCTTTGGCAGATGTTGTCAGCGGCGTCAAATCCTTGGAATTGGTATTGGCACTTTATCAAGATGCAGGTGTTGAGTTATAATTATTGATGTTTTACTGCCAAATCAGTTCTAATGATTAATAAATAGTAGCAGAATAGGATGAATTTTTACTTAAAAATCATCAGGAAAATATGCACCAGTAGCTCAGCAGGATAGAGCACTTCCCTCCTAAGGAAGGGGCCGGGGGTTCAAATCCCTCCTGGTGCACCACTGATATACAAGGTTTTCAGGCGTTTTGGGTTATACTGATTTTTGTTTTTGTTCCGTTCTCTTTTTGCCATTTTAAAACAGCCTCCTATCTTTTTATTTTACCTTGATAGAAAGCTGTTTACTTATTTTTTCTTATTTACAGACTTTTCTGCACATTCTCTATCTAAGTTTTAGCTGGTTCTATAACCATAAGCTGGATGTGATGAATTGTACTTTGCGGGTTTATGCTTGTTTTATCCAACATCACTGACAACGATAATTTCTTTACCAAGTTTCCTTATCAAATTTACATCTTCGTCCAATATCTTTGAATCAGTAATTATAGTATCAATATTTTTTAGAGAAACACATAACTGCACAGATCTTTTTAACCATTTACTTGAATCAGCTAATAGAACGGTCTTTTTCCCAATATTGGCAAACCATCGTTTGTTCGCAATTAAAGTATCTGTATGTTCGTATGTTCCGTTGGGTGCTTTGAATGATCTACACGAAATAAAAGAAATATCAACGTTGATTTTCTTTTGTAAGATATCTGGTGCATATTCCAATGTTAAATTATTTTTATTTAATGTGCCACTATGCATTATTATTTTGACATTACCCAATTTTGCTAGTTCTGTTGCAAATGGTAAACTCGGTGTTATAGCAGTAAATCTTATGTTAGGATCTATTAAATTTACGATCCGATGAATTGTTGTTCCAGAGTCAAAACAAATTGTACTGTTCGGACGAATCATCTTAGAAGCTTCATGAGCGATTAGAAATTTTTCTCTTGAGTTTAATTTTATTTGTTCATCAAAAATTGTTGGTTTGGCATCATTTGTTAAATATGCACAACCGTGACGACGAACTACTAAATTTCTTTCTTCTAAGGAATCTAAATGTCTTCTTATTGTCATTTCTGCACAACCTATAAGCTCACTCAACTCGTTAACAGATAGCACTTGATGCCTCTCTAAGAACGAAATAATCTGTATGTCTTTTGAAATTGCCATTTTAAACCCACTTTCATTGCGTCATATTCTAATCAGCTCGAAATATATAAAGATAAGATGTTTGAAAAGAAACATTGTTTTTGATTAATATGCTTTTGCTCTCTTTTTGAAAAGATTACTATATTACTGACAAACAAACCAATAATATTATAAACTAAAAAGATTATTTTCACAAAAGAAAGGGGATTTTATGCTTAAAAAATTAGATTCTGAAGCTGTAAAAGAGCTTAAAATAAAATCTGCAAATGTTCGTTTTAAAACAGTTGAGCTGATTCACAATGCAGGCGCAGGACATACTGGTGGTGATATGTCAGCAGCTGATATATTGATAGCTCTCTATTCATACATGAATGTGGATCCCAAGAGTAAGAATTCTTGTGATAGAGACTTTTTTATAATGAGTAAAGGGCACTCGGCAGAGATATATTATAATGTGCTTGCCGAATTTGGCTTTTTAGATTATGAATCGTTAGATACACTAGGAAGTTTTGGTTCTGAGTTTGGTGGACACCCTACTAATAACATTCCTGGAGTTGAAGCGAATACTGGTTCTTTAGGTCATGGGTTAGGAATCGGGGTAGGGATTGCTCTTGGTTTAAAACGCGATAATAAAACAAATCAAGTTTATGTTTTAACGGGAGATGGTGAATTGTCAGAGGGTAGCAATTGGGAGGCGGCCATGTCAGCAGGAAAATACAAATTAGATAACCTTACTTGGATTATAGATAGAAACTATCTGCAAATTAGTGGAAAGACCGAAGATGTAATGCCTCTAGAACCTTTAAAGATGAAAATAAATTCTTTCGGTTTTGAGGTGTATACAATAAATGGACATAAATATGAAGAAATTTTTGAAGTGTTAAATGTTCCATTTTTCAGAAAACCAAAAGCAGTTATAGCTGAGACCATAAAAGGATACGGAATTAGAGATGGCGAAAATATTGCTTCATGGCATCATAAGGTTCCCGATAAAAAACAAGTTGCTCAGATGGAAGTAGATATGAAATCACTTATAGAGGAGATTAAAAATGGGTAAGCAAAAATTAAGAGAAGTTTTTTCGAATAAAATCTTAGAGGAAGCAAAAAAAGATTCATCAATCTTTGTAGTATGTACCGATTCAAGAGGATCAGCAATGATTGGTGATTTTGCAGAAAAACTTCCAAAGCAATTTGTGGAAGTAGGCATTGCAGAGCAGAACGCAGTATCGCTTGCTTCTGGTTTAGCTCATGTCGGCAAAAAAGTTTATGTAGTAGGACCAGCAAGTTTTTATAGCACACGTGCTTCCGAACAGATAAAGGTTGATGTTGCCTACTCAAATAATAATGTAAAAATAATTGGAATAAGCGGAGGTATAAGTTATGGAAATTTAGGTGCAACTCACCATTCTCTTCAAGATATTGCTTTCATGCGATCTGTACCAAATCTAGATGTAATTATTCCTAGTGATGCCAATCAAATGAGAAGTATAGTGGATGATTTGCTAAGAAACGAGAAACCTACCTATGTAAGAGTAGGGCGAGGAGCAGTTTCTACTATATATAATCAGAATGAAACTTTTGAAATAGGAAAATCAAGAGTACTGAGAAGAGGAAGTGATATAGCTATATTTGTTTGTGGGCAATTGCTAGAGAGGGCTTTAGGAGTTGCTGATTTATTAAAAAATAAAGGATATGATGCAACCGTTATTGATGTTTTTACTATTAAACCCATCGACAAAAATACTATCTTGCAATATTCCAAAATGTGTGGTGTAGGTATGACAATTGAAGAACATAGTATATATGGTGGTCTTGGTGGTGCAATAGCTGAAATTTTAATTCAAGAGAATCCAATACCCTTGTATATTGCAGGATTACCTGATCGAGAATTACCAAATGGTACAGATGTTGAAGTATTTAACGCAGTTGGTCTAACGATACAAGAGCTAACGAATAAAGCCATAACTATGATTAAGCATAAGAAGGAGTGAGTCAATGTCAGAATATGTTCTAGGTATAGATCAAAGTACACAAGGGACAAAGGTGATCCTAGTTAATAGCAACGGTGAGCTGATGGATGTAATTAGTAAAAATCATCGACAAATTGTAACTCGCGAGGGTTGGGTAGAACACGATCCGGAGGAGATTTATTCTAATCTTTTAGAATTAATTAATGTAATGTTATTAAAATATAATTCTATAAAAGATGATATAAAGGTCGTTGGACTATGTAATCAAAGAGAAACGGTAGTGGCCTGGAACAGGAATTCAGGTAGACCTCTCTTTAATGCTGTTGTGTGGCAATGTGGACGAGCACAAAAAATTACTGATAGAATCATAGAAAACAAATTGGGTGATGTCATTAAAAGAAAAACAGGAGTCCCTGTGTCACCTTTTTACTCAGCTGCAAAAATATCATGGTTAATAGAATATGTAGACGAAATAAGGGAGAAAAAAGACTCTAATAAAATATGTTTTTCTACTGTGGATACTTGGCTTATATTTAAATTGTGTGGAGGAAATCCGAAAACTGATTTTTCAAATGCTGCAAGAACACAATTGTTTAATATACATGACCTCTCTTGGGATCAAGAAATATGTGATATTTTTAATATTCCTCTTAATTCTCTGCCTGAAGTATTTCCTTCAGATTCGATATTTGGATATACAGACTTTGAGGGGATGTTGACGAATAAAATACCTATTCATGCAGTTTTAGGTGATTCCAATGGGGCAATGTATGCCCAAGAGTGCCATAATAAAGGAGATGTTAAAGCGACGTACGGTACGGGTTCTTCCGTAATGATGAATATTGCTAACGACCCAATATTGAGTGATGAAGGGATTGTAACATCATTGGGTTGGTATACAAATAATAAGCCTACTTATGTGTTTGAGGGAAATATAAACTATGCAGGAGCTGTTACACAATGGCTTGTTGATAAGGTTAAGTTGCTTGATAATGCCTCTGATGCAGGAACTATTGCTAACAATGCAAAAGATATAAGTGGTCTATACTTAATTCCGGCATTTACGGGATTAGGAGCTCCATACTGGAAGAACGATGCTAGAGCTATGATATATGGAATGGATAGGAATACGGGTTACGCAGAAATCATTAGAGCTAGCGAAGAATGTATCGCTTATCAAATTCACGATATTATCAAAATTATGGAGATGGAAATTAGTGAACCTATTCGAGAACTTCGAGTTGATGGTGCTCCGACAAGAGATAAGTTCTTAATGCAATTTCAGTCGGATATTTTGAACTCTGATGTAAAAACTTCTAAAATTACTGAACTTTCAGGTTTTGGAGCTGCTTTAATGGCTGGAGTTGGTTCTGGAGTAATGGATAAAAGTAGCACGTTAAATAAGAAATTTTCTATAGTTTATACACCTGGCATGGATAATGAAACTAGGCTGAATAAGATAAAGGGTTGGAAGGTAGCCTTAAATTTATTATTGCAAGAATGAAAAAATGAATGTTATAAAACGCACAAGAAAATGCATTTTTTAGATTGTAGAATCGTCAATTGCACTATACAATACGCAGATAGACATTAAAAAAAAAGAGGAGATTATGGAACCTAGAACGGTATTAAAAATAGAAAACATATCAAAGTCATTTACTTTAACGAGGGCTGTACATGATTTTTCTTTTGAACTATGTTCTGGAACAATTCATGGGCTCATTGGAGAGAATGGTTCTGGCAAAAGTACACTAGCTTCGATTATCGCAGGTATATTAGAACCGGATAGTGGAAAAATGTTTTTAAACAATAATCTCTATAATCCGAAATCTGCATATGATGCATCAGAAAAAAAAGTTACTATGGTCGTCCAGGAAGTTGGTACAATTGATGGTATTTCAGTTGCTTCAAATATATTCCTGAATAAGGAATCTCAGTTTCAAAAATTAGGTTTAATTAATTTTAAAAAAATGTATAAAGCTGCCGAGCAAGTTTTGGATGAATTAGGTATTAAGCATATTTTACCCAACGAACTAACATCAGGTTTAAATTTTGAGGATAGGAAACTGGTTGAAATCGCAAAGGCTCTGGTAAGCAAGCCGGAGATTTTAATAATTGATGAAACTTCGAATGCCCTAAGTTCTAAGGCTCGAAAAATATTATATGAAATTATTGAAACTGTAAAAACAAGCGGTGGTTCTGTACTATTTATAACTCATGATTTGAATGAGTTAGTTGATATATGTGATCTTGTAACGATAATGCGTGATGGAGAGTATGTTGAAACTTTGGAAGGTTCTGAAATGGATATATCAGTGATGAAAAAGCTGATGGTTGGGAGAGAAATTTACGATGAATATTATAGAAAAGACGCAATACTCAACAATGCAAACCAAAAAAATAAAAGACCTATTTTGCGGGCAAGCAAATTGTTTTCACCTGAATTACGAGACATAAGTTTTGAACTATATCAAGGAGAAATTTTAGGTATCGGTGGCCTTTCTGAAAGTGGTATGCATGAATTAGGACAATTACTTTTTGGTCTGGAGAAACCGGATAGTGGTAGTGTAGAGGTCTATGTTCCGGAAAAACAAGAAATGAGCTTGATTAAAAATTCTGCGGATGCTGTTAATAAGGGTATGGGTTATATGTCCAAAAACAGGGATAGAGAATCTTTAATTCTTGAGTTAAGTATTAAGGAAAACATCTGCCTTCCTTACTTGAGACATTTTGAGAGATTGGGTCTAGTAAGCAAGAAGAGAGAAGAGGATCATTCAATAAATTTATGTGAGCAATTTAGTATAAAGATGGAGAGCATTGACCAATACTGCAATCAGTTATCTGGTGGAAATAAACAAAAAGTTGTTTTCGCAAAATGGATAGGTTGTGACTCTGATATTTTTATAATGGACTGCCCAACTAGAGGAATTGATGTTGGTGTAAAAGAAAATATCTATAATCTTATGATGGAACTTAAGTTAGAAGGAAAGTCAATAGTCATGATATCCGAGGAATTGACAGAGATAATTGGTATGAGTGATCGTGTGCTGATTTTAAAAAATGGCGGAATTTCAGTAGAAGTCAAGAGGGAAAGTAATTTAACAGAGCAATATTTAATTGAGTATATGATTTAAGATTTTTGACGTTAGGGAAAATTCTATGGAAACAAACAGAAATTCAAACATTATTAAGTTAAAACAGAATCTAAAGTATAGAAATATTCTAATTGATGCTTTTCCTTTACTGGGATTAATTATCATAATCTTATTTTTTACAATTATAACAAGTGGGAATTTGCTTACGTTAAATAATCTTAAAATAATCTTGAATCAGATGTTTTTATATTTAATTGGTGGTTTAGGCTCCGTATATTTATATGCGCAGGGAGGAATAGATGTAAGCATGGCCTCAAATATAGGCTTTTCTGCAATTTTAGGCGTTCGAATTATGTATCAACATGTAGGTATAGGTATAATAGCCACCTTACTTATAGGTTCATCAATAGGACTTCTCATGGGGATAATATATGCTTATGCAGGCATTCCAGTATTCATTCAGGGGTTGGCCATGGACTTCTTATTAAAAGGGACGTTGTATCCGTTGAGTGGTTTTAAGGCTTCAATACCGGTACCTGATAGATTATTGAAATTTGATAACAAATATTTCGCGTGGATATTCTTATTGATTATATTTATTTTCATTTTTTTCACGTATAACTTTTCTAGATTCGGAAAAGAATGTAGATCCATTGGTGCTGGAGAGATTGCTTCTATACAATCTGGTATAAAAGTTAAGAAAAACAAAGTTTTGGCGTTTTTCATATCGGGTTTAACGTGTGGCATTGTTGCAGTTTATACTTTGATACGAACTGGTTCTGCTAGTCAATCCACTGGCTTGGGCTTCAACTTTAATGTAATGTTAAGCCTCGTTTTAGGAGGATGTGTGCTGGGAGGTGGAAATGGTGTAAAAGTTAGAAATGCTGTCATTGGTGCAGTGACATTTGTTGTTTTACAAAATGGTTTAGTTCTGTGTGGTGCTAGCGCGAGAGCACAGGACATAGTCAAGGGGATTTTGTTTGTCCTGATGATTGTTTTTACATCTAAAATGTATGAAAGAAAAGTGTGAAAAATAAAAAAGGAGGAAAAAATGAAAAAGTCTTTGTTAACAAAAATTGTAGCACTGTTGTTGCTAAGTATTATGGTTTTGGGAATTGCTGCATGTGGTAGTTCTAAAAAAACCGAAGATGCGAAAGACACTAAAGAAGAAAAAGCAGAAAAAACAGAAAAAGAAAAAGTTGAAGAAGAAAAAGTTGAAGAAGAAAAAGTTGAAGACAATAAGGACAGCATTAGTGAAAAAGAGGATGATTCTTCGAATGGTTCTGGAGAATTAAAGGCTTTTAAATTAGGCATGATGGATCCTGGTGCATGGAATGCAACATCTGGACCGCTTTATGCTCAAATGGAATTAGCTGCAGAAACTTTGAATGTAGAATTAGTTTATGCAGGTTATGATACTAATTCTGCTGAAGGACATATTGCTGCAGTTCAAAATTTAATCTCATCAGGTGTAGATGCAATTATTCTGCTAAATGGACCTTTAATTCACGGCATAATACCACAAATTGCGGAAATATGTGATGAAGCAGAAGTTTATTGGTCTTTGTCTTGGACAAAACTTATAGAAGGTAATAATGACTACAACGCTGCGGTAAATTCAGATTATTTTGTATCTACGACGTATGAGAATGATGTTTATTCAGCAAATTGGTGTACATCAATTCTTGGCGAAAAAGGTGTAAAAAATATTGCTGAGATTGGCTTTGAAGCCGGCAATGCAACTGGAGATATGAGAGATCAAGGAATTCAAGAAGGACTTGAAGAGTATGACATGATTCTTCTGGGAGAGGAAAGAGATATAACGCTTACAATGTCCAGTGATGGAGGAAAAACCATTATGGAACGATTCATCAACAGCTATCCTGAGATGGATGGATTAATTATTGCAGGAATGTCTCAGTTTGTTCTTTCAGGAGTGGTTTCTGCGATGGAAGCAAATGGTGTTGAGGATAAGATTTCGCTTTCATGTATTGATTTTCATGAATTTCAAACAGATTATTTAAAAAGTGGAATATTAGATGGCATCATTGGTGGTCACGTTGTAGGACCTTTTTACAGTCTGATATTGATTGCAAATATTATGAATGGAACTCCACTAACTGAAGATAAAGTTATAGTTGAAGATAAATTCATTGAACTGTCGAGTCATGAAGATGCACTAATTTGGGATGAGTATGGCAATACCGGTAATATTTATAGTTCTGATGAGATTGAGCAAATGATGGTAGTAAATAACCCAGATTATACGATAGATGATTTTATGAAGATGATAGAAGATTACTCATTAGAAGATATTGTTTCAAGAGCAGAAGGAAATTAATAGTATCTTTATAAACGTGAAACGTGCGATTTTTTAGTATCCTAGTGTGAAGAAAAATCGCACAAATGAAAGTTTTGTATACATTATGAGGGAAATTTTAAAAAAATTAGCAAATATTTTGGTAATACCGGTTTTAGTGTATTTGATTTTTAGTATCGTCCGTCCGGAAGTTTTTTTAAATATTAATACACTTAAGTCAATTTTTTTACAGTCTTGTGTAACATTGGTTTTTACTTGGGGTGTGTCTTTCATACAGATTGTTGGAATACTAGATTTTTCTGTAGCAGCTGAAAGAATACTTGGTAGCGTAATAGGTGTTCTTTTATCTAGATTTATGGGGATTTTAGGATTGATAATTGGATGTATATGCACTTCTTTAGCCATAGGATTGCTGAAAGCATTATTGAATAAATTTATTAGGATGAAATCCATTGTTATTACTATTGCCTATACAATGATACTTGGTTCACTAGGTGCTTTAGTTCAAGGTCAAAGTTCTATGATTTTAATTAGTGAAGCTTGCAAATTAGGACAGGAACCATTTATATGGATAATTACTATTTTTGTGGGCGTTTTTGCTTACATATTACATAATAGCTATAGATATACTTCTCTAGCTAGAGCTCTAGGTAGTAATGAAAAGTTGACCTCTGAATCAGGGGTTTCAATTGCAAAGACAGAAGGAATAATGATTTCTATCTGTTCGTTTTTTGTTGGAATTTCTGGTATTTTAGCAACTAGTTATGGTGCGGGAACTGCTGCAATGGCAGGCTTAGAGTCAATGAGTCTGGTTTTTCCGGCAGTTATTGGATATCAAATTGGTAAATTGTTAGAGAGAAGGGTAAATATTGTTCTTGGTTGCATTATCGGTATTTTTACAATGAATACTTTAGCAACAGGTCTCATTTCTTTGAGTATACCCTCACAATTAAAGGATACAGTCACAGGGGCGTTTTTATTAATATTACTAATATCCTCATCATATCTTGACAGGAGAAAAGTACAATTATTGAGGCGTCAAGCAAGTGAAAATAGATTTAATGAAAAAAGTTACACTTAAAAGCAAACGTATTATAACTATATTTATAAAAAAATTAAATCAGCCAAAATAAGTTTGATAAAAAAGGGTTAAATTTATTAATAATAATATAGAAAGGGAAATTATTATGTCATTAAGAAAAGCACCATATGTTGTTCCGAGAGAGAAAAAAGTAAGAGTAATTATTGATACAGATTGTCATTGTGAAGCAGATGATCAGTTTGCAGTTGCCCACCAATTAATGACTCCGAAACTTGATGTAGTTGGTATAAATGCGACTCATTATGCCACTAGATTTGGAGCTAAGTCAGTAGAAGAATCTATGTTGAAAAGCTATGATGAAGCCTTGAAAGTGGTTAGTTTAATGGGCTTAAGTGATGAGTATACTGTTTATAAAGGATGCAAAGAACAGTTGAAAGATGAAATAAGTTTTGTTGACTCCGATGCTTCTCGATTTATTGTTGAAGAATCTTTGCGGGATGATGAAAGACCTTTATTTATAACTGTTCAGGGTGCACTAACAAACGTTGCTTCTGCATATTTGATGAATCCCAAAATAGCAGATAAATTTACTATCATTTGGATTGGTGGGGGAGAATATCCAAAAGGGGGAGTTGAGTTCAACACAGACAATGATATTAATGCAGCCAATGTGATAATGGATTCTCCTATAGAGCTTTGGCAGGTTCCTGTTTCAGTATATAGAATGATGAAAGTCAGTTTTGCAACTCTCTACGATAGAGTATATCCATATGGAGATATTGGTAAGTATTTAGTTGAATATATGATGGAATTTAACAATACGATGATAGAGTTTGTAGCTAGCATAGGTCAATGGTTCCCAGAAGATATGAGTGAACCAGCAAAGAGGGCGAAATATCCTGCAGGGGAAAGCTGGCAATTAGGTGATAACCCAGTTGTTGGACTTCTACTAACAGACCATGAGGGACATTTCACGGTTGAGGGAGCTCCCAGATTTAACACAGAAACTTGTGAATACTTATTACGTCCTGCAAATCCTCGTAAAATTAGAGTATATAACTACATTGATAATCACTTTATTCTTGAAGACTTTTTTGCAAAGATTAAATATTATTATGGATAGAATAGTATAGTTATGTAAAATTATATTTTAATAATGGTTAAGTAAAGTTACTATAGCAAATATATTCCTCAAAGATAGTCATATAAATTACAAATAACATTTTAATTCAAGAAAATAGTTTTTGAAAGGAAGTCAATTAAATGAAGAAATTGAAAATCGGATTTGCACCGACTAGGAGAAGTATCTTTAGTGCTCCTGATGCGATAAAGTTTGCGAACTTAACAAGGAAAAAACTTGATGAGTTAAATGTTGATTATGTAGATATTAATGACATTAATGAAGAAGGTTTGCTTTATAACGAGGAAGATCGTATTAGGGTTTTAGAAAAATTTAAAAAAGATAATGTAAAAGGGTTATTTATACCACATTGTAATTTTGGAACTGAGTACATCGTGTCAAGATTAGCAAAAGATTTAGATGTACCAGTTCTCTTGTGGGGACCACTTGATGAAAGACCAGAGGATAATGGGGTAAGGTTACGAGATACACAGTGCGGCTTGTTTGCTACAGGTAAAGTCTTAAGACGTTTTGATGTAAAATTTACCTATGTAAGTAATTGTCGTTTAGAAGATGATATTTTTAAACGAGGATTATTTGATTTTTTGGCAGTTTGTAATGTCGTTGATGTTTTTCGCAATATTCGAATTTTACAGATGGGACCTAGACCGTTTGATTTTTGGTCTACGATGTTTAATGAAGGAGAGTTATTAGAAAAATTCAATATTCAGTTGGCGCCAGTGCCATTATCAGAATTGGTAAATTTAACAAAAAAACTTAAGAGGACATCTAAAGCCAAAGATATGGAGCAATGGTATAAGGAAAAAATGATTATTAACATGAATGATGATCAGTTAAATACTATTGCGGCCCTTACTTTGGCTATGGAAAAGCTTTTAGAGAATTATCATTGCAATGCTGGTGCTGTTCAATGTTGGAATGCCCTGCAAGATGAGCTGGGGATAATGCCGTGTGCAGCCAACGCAGTTCTTGCTGATAAGGGATATCCAATAGTTTGTGAAACTGATATACACGGAGCTATAACTTCTTTACTGGTTGAAGCTGCAACTTTGGATGATACAGTTAGCTTTTTTGCAGACTGGACTGTCCGTCATCCTGACAATCCTAATGGTGAACTTTTGCAGCATTGTGGTTTATGGCCTATAAGTGTTGCTGCAGAAAAACCTGAAATTACAATTCCCTTAGCATTTGAATATCCGGGTTCTCTCAAAGCTAAAGCAAAAGGTGGATACCTTACTCTTGCTAGATTTGACGGAGATCATGGTGAATATTCTCTGTTGTTGGGGAATGCAAAAGTTGTAGAGGGGCCTTACACAATGGGAACTTATGCATGGATAGAGGTTGAAAACATTAAGCGTCTTGAAGCAAAAATTGTGGAGGGTCCATACATACATCATTGTACGGGCATCCATAAAGATGTTGTTCCCGTTCTGTATGAATCATGTAAATATATAGGAATAAGACCGGATCTATACGATGACAATGAAGAAGAAATTAGGGCTTATCTTAGAGGTGAATAAAATAGCGTAATCACATAATACGAGACTAACTATTAAGGAAAGTCAATAAAAAAAGTAAAAATGCAAAAAGATTTAGAAGCGAAATAACGTCAGATGCGTTGTTAATGAGCTTAGATGATTGCATAACGAATAGAACGCAGTAAAAGTTATGAGAAGGGGGGTATGGACATTTCTTGGACTGTCTAAGAGGCTGTGTAGAAAAATTTCTGCAAATTCCAGTTTTCTGTCATTAGGTATTGTTTTTATACTTGGAAATAAGATTAGATTTCTTACTTCCAAGTGTTTTTATTTAAGTATCAATAAATATTCTGTGCAAATCTGTAAATTTTTAAAAATGAACACGGTAAATAAAGCTTATGTAATTTTTAATTTTTTAATAAGTTTTATTACCAGTCATAATTTTCAGTTCGACAATAATCCTTCCCCAGTTTCTTTGAGGCATAGTCCATTTCTTGGTGGTAAGCGTCAAATCTAGCCATGTTCCAACCAGATTTATCCGAGATTTTTTAAAATGTGCCGGTGTCAATTCGGCAATTTTTTCGAATTCATCAGTATCACGTAGTTTTGCTGCTTCTGTCAGGGTATAAACAAAATAATTGTAAGGATCAACTCCTGTCTCTTTGGCTGTTTCTACAAGAGAGTAGAGAATAGCACTGGCAGTAGCTCCTCTGGGTGTGTTGGCGAATAGAAAATTCTTTCTACCGATTGCAAATGGTTTAATGCTCCGCTCTGCACGGTTGTTGTTCAGCTCAAGTCGTCCATCCAGGTAGACATTGAGAATATATTCTTTTTGGCCTAAGACATACTTTCTGGCAATGCCCAAAACTGACTTCTCCGACACAACAATGCCTTCCAGCCATTCAAAGAATTTTCCCATGAGCGGTTTTTGCTTTGCAAGTTGTTTCTCGTAGCGTTCATCAGCGGACATATCGGCACAGAAGTCTTCCCAAGCGAATATCTGACGGATATCTTCAACCACCTTGCCCGGCAAGGTTAAGGCTGCCTTTGTTTTCCGGTGGCTAGATGCTGATAGATTTGACGCTCACCAGAGGGGTGCAAACCGGTAAGGGTAAGAATACGATAATAATTGTAGTATTTTTGTCAGTTTAGTGCACTCTAGGAAGCGTTTAAGGTCATTATCTGAAATTACCCGACGTCTTGGTTTGACGCTGTTATTCGTTGAATTAAATACTAAATTTTGAGTAAGGTTAATGATGTCAAAGCCTAATGTATTGATCGCCCAATTGTACGGTCTGGATGTGATACTTCTTATCTTTTTAATAACATAATTAAATAATCCTTTGGATTGTGTGCTTTAGTTAGCAATTTGTATATATCTATCCGCTTGAGATTTGTTATTCCTCTATGCGCAATAAATGGTGCAACATGATTTTTATATAGGAGATGAATCGAAAACTACTTTAAACGAAATACACAGTTATATGTCAGTTTAATAAAATATAAATAGTTTTTACTAAACCACTCTTAACAGGGTGGTTTTTTAATGTAAAGAAAAAGGGAAATAAGGAAGAAGGAAGAATGAGAGAGAAATATAAGTTTTTATTATTCTTTTCTTACAAGATCAAACAGCATTAACTAAAACAATGAATAATAGCATTTAATGCTTTGTTATTCCGGACAATCAATTGTAAATAACCAGGAAACATGAGAACATATAAATACAAGAAATAATTCCAAGACATAGATTCCCTTAGATGAACTAATAACGTTTAGCTAAATAAAGGATGAAAGTGTGATCTATATCCTTATGGGATTGCAGTACTCGCTATTATTGCTTTTGTTGGCATGATTAAGCAGGAAAAGAAGGTAACAATATGAAAAAGATCATTAGTATTTTATTGATTTTAGTCGTTGTCTTTGCTTTAGTTGGTTGTGGAAAGAAAGGCCTTGACAAAGATTTCAAAATGATTGGCGATAAAGTCGCTGAAACCGATGCTGATTTTTCAAATTATAAAGAGATTCTTTCAGATTATAAAGGAGCGGAATACATAACTGACATGGAAGATCATCCGACTGAATCTATGAAGTATGCCGTAACTCCATCAATAAAAATAGGGGATTATTTTTGTAGGGCCTTTTTGGGAAATGGTACGGATATGAATTTTTTATCAATTCATTTTTATCCAGAAGATAACGATTTAACAATAAATGAACTCGAAAGAAATATTATGCTAGATTTGGAAATGGCTTACCCGTTACTAAAAGGCTATGACGCTGTAACTGACGGAGAAATCAGGATCACAGCAACAAGGCCTAAAGATCCTGATAGAGTAGTAGTCGGGTTCATAAAATATTTCGATTAATGTTAAAATGTGGGAAGTGCTTATATCAAAGCATCCTAAAGATTATTTTGCGTTAGAGAAACTAACTTTTTTACATCTCGCCAGTAGAAGTATTATGTGTTTATTTGTAAATTTCTTAAATGTCTGAACAATGGTAAAATTTGATAGTATGATTCTATCATATAAATATGTTAGCATTTAACGTAAGTAATCATACAGCATTTTTTGATTTGGAGGGTGTGCATGTTTTGTCCGAAGTGTGGTTTTGATCTGGGTGAACAAGATTTGAATTTTTGCAAGAATTGTGGTAATCCTTTGAAAGAAAAACTTTCTGTTCCAAACCAGCAAACCGCTGGAACTTTTCCACCAAGCTCGACTCTTCCGCCACGCCAGCGTGATATGTCGTCGCCAGAATCAGTGCTACCACAGCCGCACAGTAAGCCGCATGTATCTTCGAGGCAACAAGTACCAAGAAATTTCTATTATTCACCAACACATCAACAAGTATTTACTGAACAACGTCATCAAGAATCGAGTACTCGTAAGCGGCGTCGGCTTTTAACAATCCTGATTCCCGTTTTGGTGCTAATTATTGCAGCCGAAATTTATTTGATATTTTTCTCCGGTCTTACAGGTAAAAAACTTACAAATAATGAGGAAAGTAAGCTTTCCTTTGAATCAGTAAATGAAGGAGATCAAAAGAACTTTAACAATAAATCAAAGAGTCTCGATACTTCAAGTATATCAGAAAGTGAAGATAAACAAAGAACATTAATCAAAGAATCCGACAATCTTGATACAACTAGTGAGTCTACAGTTACAAGAGAGTACAAAGAAGTTGAATTGGAGTCAAAAGAACCTGATCCGAACATAGCTGTTTCACCATATTCTACGCAAAGCGGAGTCAAAAGAGAGTACAAAGAAATTGGATTGCACTCGAAAGAGCCCGCAGGATTTATTTATAGTCTATTTACTGATGGTACGATTGAGATTAAGGTTATGGTCCATTGCCATGAACATAAAACAGAAACATCATTAAATATTCCACGAGAAATTGACGGACTATTGGTTACAAGTATAGGTAGTAGTGCATGTAGAGGTTGTTCTCATCTCACAGAAATCATAATTCCTGATTCTGTCACGAGCATAGGAAACAGGGCGTTTGCTGACTGTACCTCTCTTACCAAAATAACAATTCCTGATTCTGTTATTAACATAGATAGTATGGCGTTTGCTAGTTGCGATTCATTGACTACCGCAGTTATTCCGTATCAGCTCGAATATTGTGGTTCTGGAGTTTTTCCTAAAAATACGGATATAAGGGATCACTCTGGACAGAGTAGACCACTATATGCTCAAGAAGATGAATATGAATATACTATACTTAATCAGCCATACACTGGATTAGTCTACTGCTATCAAGGAAATGCTGAAAAAGTACACATTCCGGAAATGATTGGTGGGAAATGGGTTGTTTATTTGGATAGTGCGTTTCATTATAATGAGGACATTAAAGATGTTATAATTCCTGATTCAGTTACTAGAATTGGTGAAAATGCGTTTGCTGAATGTAACTCTCTATCAGAAATCATAATTCCGGATTCTGTTACTAGTATAGATGACTATGCGTTTTTTTGCTGTGAATCTCTAACAGAAATCAAGCTTCCTGATTCCGTCACTAGTATAGGTGACTGGGCATTTTGGAACTGTGAATCTCTCACAGAAATCACAATTCCTGATTCTGTCACAAGCATAGGTAGTTGGGCATTTCGATTCTGTGACTCTCTTACACAAATCCACTTCACCGGCTCGCGCGAGCAATGGGAGTTGCTAACGAAAGATGTCGATATTGGAGCCGATGCGGAGGTTATATTCGGTAAGTAAGATAAGACTTGAGTGTTTATTTATAACTTTTCCTAAATGTCTAAACAATGGTAAAATTTGATAGTATGATTCTATCATATAAATATGTTAGCATTTAACGTAAGTAATCATACAGCATTTTTTGATTTGGAGGGTGTGCATGTTTTGTCCTGAGTGTGGTTTTGATCTGGGTGAACAAGATTTGAATTTTTGTAAGAATTGTGGCAATCCTTTAAAAGAAGAATTCTCAGCTCCAAACAGGCAAACTGCCGGTTCTTCTCCGCCAAGCCCGACCCCTCCGCTACAGCAGCGTGATGTACTGCCGCCAGAACCAGTGTTACCACAGCCACATGGCAAGCCTCAAGTATCTTCAAAGCAACAGCCACAAGGAGATATTAATTATCCATCTTATTACCACCAAGTATCTGCTGAACAGCATCGTCAAGAATCGAATACTCGTAAGCGACGTCGGCTTTTAGCAATCCTGATTCCTGCTGTAGTACTCATTATTGCAGCCGGCATTTATTTGATCTTTTTCTCCGGTCTTACAGGTAAAAAGCCTACTTTTAACGAGCAAGGCAATCTTTTCTTTAAGACAAGAAAAAAAGAGTATAAAGAACGGTGGTTGGAGTCGAAAAAACCTGCAGGATTTAAATATAATCTATTTACTGACGGCACGATTGAGATTGCCACGGTTCCCAGTCAAACTTATTACCCTAAAAGCTCTATAAACATTCCACGAGAAATTGATGGACTATTGGTTACTAGCATAGGTGATAATGCGTTTATTAGCCTTTTACATCTTACAGAAATCAAAATTCCAGATTCAGTCACTAGCATCGGTGAGTTGGCGTTTTCTGGCTGTTACTCTCTTAGAGAAATTACAATTCCGAATTCTGTCACGAGCATAGGTAATTGGGCGTTTGCTCACTGTAAATCTCTAACAGAAATCACAATTCCTGATTCTATCATGAGCATAGGGCAAGAGGTGTTTTATAAGTGCGATTTATTAACTACAGCAATTGTTCCTTATCAGCTTGGATATTGTGGTTTTGAAGTTTTTCCGGAACATACGGATATCAGAGATCACTCCGGACAGAGCAGACCGCTCTATGCTCAAGAAGGCGATTATACATATGCTTTGCTTAATCAACCATACACCGGATTGGTCGACTACCAAGGTAATGCTAAAACAGTATATATTCCGGAAATGATTGATGGGAAAAAAGTTGTTTATTTAAACAACACGTTTGAATTTAACGATGTCATCACAGAAAGCATCATTCCGAATTCTGTCACTAGTATAGGTGACCTGACATTTAATTACTGTGAATCTCTAACAGAAATCACAATTCCCGATTCTGTCACCAGTATAGGTGACGAGGCGTTTAATTACTGTGAATCTCTAACAAAAATCACAATTCCTGATTCTGTCACAAGCGTTGGTGTCTCGGCTTTTTATTGCTGTACTTCTCTTACAGAAATTATAATTCCTGATTCTGTCACTAACATAGGTGACGAGGCATTTAATAATTGCTTTTCACTTGCAAAAATACACTTCACTGGTACTCGCGAGCAATGGCAAAAACTAATAACAGATATATATATAGACTTTGATACGAATAAAGTTGAATTTACGTTTGGTAAGTAAGAAAAAAGTTTGCTTATAATTTATATTCTGTAGGTGGTGTCGAATCTATCCGCGCTCAGATAACATCTAGACGAAATTTTTGAAATATGGCGGTATCAGTTCAGCCATTTTCTCAGATACATAAGCCTCACGTATGTGTAAACAAAGAACTTGTTTGTTGTACTTAATAACACTACCGGAAACAAATTAATAAGCAATGCAAATGCAATATAGATGCATCATAAATAAAAATTTACGACTGCATACGACCAAAAAAAACAACATAAAAAGATAGTTTATAATATAATTGTGTTAGCCGTGGGGGTTCATTTTTAGTTTAGATAATTCTTTAGATAGTTCTTAAACTAATAAAATTCATTTTTTCAAATATTATAGTATCCAATTTTCAACTTGTTTTTTAATCTTATTTAAATTTTGATTATTCGGATGATTTTTTGCTATTCCACCAATCTTAGATAAGAAACCATAGGTATCATATCCTCGACACCAACAATTCCCAATATACTTTGCGCCATTATCTATAACATACTTTCTTATTTTTTTTGAATAATCCTTATACCTAAAGCCACAAGTATATAATATTCCTATTTCTTTATCCTTAATGTTTATACTTTTTAACCATTTAAGTATCCCTGCATGCAGTCTATTATAATAAATTCCCGATGCAAGAATAATCAAATCAAATTCTTTTAGTTCTAAAGTTTTTATATCTTGTAATTTTAAAATTTTAATTGGTAGTTGTTCAGAAATATAATTTATTACTTTTTCTGTATTTTTATGATGAATTGATTCATAAATTATTACTGCCTTTTTTATGTCAATCAGCCCCCCATCATGCAAATGTTGTTTGTTATTATACCATGATGTTAGGGTCAAAAGAGGTTTTTAGAGGTGATTTTTACGACATTACCACGATATATAGTGGTTGTCATTTTGATTGGCACAATATACAGATGGTGCAGTGGGTCTTTTACCCTTCTCGCACAATACCGTATGGAGTGTTCCTAAAAAGAATTCCACGTAGCAGCATAGTCATTTCTACAATTACCGGAGGTACGTATAGCCCAGACTTTATGTATGTTGTAAAACGGATATCCGGGGAAAAGGAACTGAATATCATTGTTGAAACAAAGGATATTGAAAACAAAACTGACCTAAGAGATATAAAGAAAGCAAAGATAGCCACACAGGTAAAAAGCGGGGGCATTATGAGTGTGACAGAATTTGAGAAAGGCTTTAGTTATATTATTTTGAGATTTATTGCACTTATCATTATTGCAATTATAGCCGGAATTGTTGATATAGCATAAGAAAACAAAGTTGTCGGAGGTGTTTTAGCAGGTTCTTTATGTGCTATTATTGGTGGTGTAACATCAAAAAAAGTTAGGATTACTTGTTTAGACTGTGGTTATTCTTGAAGCACAGGGAAAAGAAGATAGTAACGTGAAAAAAATTAGTAGGAAAGCGTGATGTATATTCTTTCAGGAATTGCAGCACTCGCTATTATTGCTTTTGTTGGCATGATTATTACTAGCAGGAAAAGAGGTAACAATATGAAAAAGATCATTAGTATTTTATTGATTTTAGTCTTTGTTTTGGCTTTGGTAGGTTGTGGAAACAAAACAGATGATAAAAATTATGAACGAATCGTAGAATTAGAAAGTCAATTAGCAAAAATCGTAGAAAATGTAGCTAAATTGGAAGATACAGTAATTGATTTAAAAGATCAATTAAATACAAGAGCAGAAACGGAAGAAGTTACTACTGAAAAAACAGAAAATCCAACAGAAACGGAGACTGTAACTGAAACGGAAACAACAGAAGAAAACAAGTTTGATGGAACGGTATTAGAAACCTCTGAATATACAATTACCATTACTGACTATAAAATTATTCAACCAGGTGAAATGGGTAACGAACACGGAGATGTACCAATAATTGCATTTTGGTATGATACTTATCTCCCTGAGATCGACAATTTAAGAATACCGAAAATAGAATCTTTGAATCCTTATTCTGCATGGATGAATGTTTTTAAAGCAATACAGGATAATGATCCTAATATGTTCAATGAATTATATTTTAGCTACTTGCCCGATGAAACTTATATAAAAAATAAATACGCTGAAATAAAGCGGGGCGGAACCGTTCCCTGTTCAATAGGATATGAATTGACTGATACAGAAACACCAGTAACATTAGTAGCCACGAACTGGTTTCGCGATAAAGAATATGGAAGACACGACTATCCAGTTAAATAATATATAAAAAGCCTACTCCCGCGACTGCAATCAAGATGTTATCTGAGCACGGATAGATTCGACACCACCTAAATTATAAGTAAGCTTTTTTCTTACCTGCCAAACGTAACTTCTACATTATTCGTATCAACGCCGATATCTATATCTTTAATTAACGCTTGCCATTGCTCGCGAGAGCCGATGAAGTGGATTCGTGTAAGTGAAGAACACTCAAAAAACGCCTCGTCACCTATACCCATAACCGACTATGATAGTTTAATTGCATTAACTTCGACAAGAGATGTAAAGGAAAACAAAAATCACTTTAAGTGACGATTGTCTTCTTCAAATACTCATCTGTTCTGGCAAAAATATTTTGCCAGAAATAAAAAAAGGGCAAGAAAGTTGAAAGATTTTCCAGTCGAACTCTTTAACCAATCCTTTACGCTCTATTGTTTGTGCTATGGTATCAAATATGTTAAAATTTTAACAAAGGAATTCAATTTGCTTTGTGCAAGTTTAATGGCAGGAAGGCATATGAAAGTCGATTTAAAATGTGTTAAGATGCGTACACCAGATAGGCTTTTTTTTTGCTACTTGCACCTCAGTTTGTTTTCTTGTTTCCATTCTTTTCTCAAGCTGTACTCATCAGGACCGGTAGGATTTCGGATCAACTGGATAACTGTCAGGTGTGCTGCTCAAGAAACGTCAAGGGATAACATTGAAATAATGAACCCCTCTTAAACTGAGGAGCCATTGGTGCGAGAAATGCAACCTGACTTAAACGTTAATCATAGATAAGCAAAGTAGTATAGCGCTTGGTGTTAGAATAAAGGAAGGAGCGGTATATGTATTGCAGTAACTGTGGCTTTAAAAACGAAGAAGGAATTCGTATTTGCGCCAATTGTGGTCAGGAGTTGGACCCGGAGGTGCTACAGCCGGATCCTGAGCAAGTAGGTATGCCACTAAGACAGGAAGAACAGGGAACATTGGAGGTTCCCGCCCAGGCTCCTCCGCCGCAGGTTTCTGAGCCAAAAGTATCAGCCCCTGCGGAAACACATTCAGGTCAAGCACCGACTCAACAGCCAGGACAACCTCCTGCCTGGGCAGGTCAGCAGGTAGCTCCGTCCCCAGGTCAGTCCTTTCCCAACCAAACATTATCTCAACAGGGAGGACAGATAGCCCCCCAGGTTCCTGACCAAGGTATGCCCCCGACCCAAGCTTTTCCCGGACAGGTAGCGTCACCGCCTTGGGTCGGTCAAGTAGCAGCCCCGCCAGCCAAAAAGAAAAAGAAAAAGAAGGGCCTAGTCATCACTCTGATTATTGTTGGTGTATTAGCCCTGCTAATTGCCGGCTTCCTTGTATATTCACTACCCCTGAAAACAGATATTATCCTAGCTGGTACACGGCAGACCACGAATGGTAATATTGACGGTCTGTCCTTGTCGGTGGAGACTAACCAGTGGATTACAGAGGTCCGTTATGCCTTGGATCCCGATAATCCTGAGGATCCCAATGCCTATAGAGTCCTGGCAAATGTCGAAGGCGGCATCTTCAGCAAGAAAGTTAACCTGCCCAAGCTCAGCTTAGACAAGGCTATAAATGAGTCGTCAAAAGAACGGGGACCCTGGCAGCGCTCAGATAATAATGCCAAACTTGGCAACCATACCCTGTACATCACTGTAAAAACTATGTTTGGTACCTCTGAACCTCAAGCTTTCAACCTTCTCTATGCCTCAGGTATTTCTGCACTACCAGATCGATCCAAAATTAGAAAGATCGAAGATAGTGAAATAGTTACGGAAGCCCTAATTAATGAGCTGCTGGTATCAATCGATATGGGTGCGGATCGATCAGTAGCTGAAAACTTGGCTGCAGAAACAGGTGGCGAGATAGTCGGTGAAATACCAGTAATTTCCCGCTACCAAATCCGTTATGACAATGCTAGTGAAGAGGAGATAGCCGATATCTTAGAAGATTTACTGGCTAGACCGGAGGTTCTGACTGCCCAATACAATTATGTTTATGACCGGTCTGAGATTCAGCTTTATCCAAATGATGCCCTCTTAGATCCCTGGGATATTGAAAATCCCGATGGTAATAACTGGGGTCTCGAAGTTATCCGCGCCCCCCTCATCTGGAATGACCTTGAGTCCTTTACGCCTATTTCCGTTGGTATTGCTGATGGTGGCCTTGAATACGACCACGAAGACCTAAGTGTTGACCGGTCGAACATCTTCTTTTTCCCCACATATACCATGGAAAGTCTCGATGACATAGAGCTGTTCTACGCAAAATCGGACAAGTCCCCGGGATCTGTCTACTATGATCGTAAGGAGCATGGAACCCATGTTACAGGCATTATTTCAGCGATAGGTAACAATGGCATCGGTTGCACAGGTGTCAATTGGCAAACGGAGCCTTACTTCTTCCACTACTGGCATATGGACGTGAACGAAGATACAGGAGAGTTAGACCTTTGGAATGAGACGACCTCCTTTGAACTTGAGGTAACACTAACTACCCTCGTTGAACAGGGCTGCCGCATAATTAACTATAGCGTTGGTGAGAATGTACCGTCGGCACCAGGTAGCAAACACGAGTACATTGAGACGCAGGCTTACGGTGACCTTTGCCTCCGCCTGGAAAGCTTGGGTTACGATTTCCTCGTTTTTAAAGCGGCCGGCAATGAGGCAGAAGATGCCTCGGCCTTTGAAATGAATAGGATCATGACCGGTACCGATGCAGCTCGCCGCCATACGGTCATCGTCGGTGCCATTGAGAATACGCCGATTGGATATGATGAGGGTGTAGATGAGCGAATTAAGTACGCGTACCAGCTCAGCGGCTATTCGAACTATGGCAGCATCGTTGATGTGGCTGCCCCCGGCACAGACGTCTTTAGCACAGTACCAAATAATGAGTATGTGAACATGCCGGGCACTTCAATGGCCTCACCAATGGCTGCCGGTGTTGCCTCCTTAATATATGGTGCCCATCCAGAGTATACTGCCTCTCAAGTCAAGGCCATCTTAAAGGAAGAAACGGATACCTTTACTACAGATGGCAATTACCTTATTCCCGTCGTCAATGCGGCGCTAGCCTCGGACTATGCTAAGACAAGAGATTTGCCGCAGGTACCACCGGGAGAAATCATTCCTGATCCCAGGCAGACGCCATACCCCGGACCTCCTACACCCAATCCGCCGGGGCAATCTGGTCCGGTAGAAATTGAATTGCCAGATCATACACCCTTCAATCTGGAAGAGGGACAAGGTGGATTAGCCGGTCTAGTCTACGATGAAGAAACAGAAAACCCGGTAGCTCTCTTTAGTGTCTACTTTACCGGTCTGGATGGGGAAATGGTCACGCTTGATTACGCTTATCCCTACCCTGAAACCTATGATGCCCAGCTGATGGGAGAGTTCTTCACTCGCATACCGGCTGAGTCAGGGCAGGAAGTGGTAATTACGAACCTTGTGATAGAGGCTCCGGGTTACAATGTATATGAGGGACCCACCATCTCGGTGCGTGGTGGTGAAGTGACGAGTCTTGGTACCATCTATCTCAAACGGACAGAGGAGTCAGCGATACCAGAGCCCGAGCCAAAACCGATCACGGATCCTAAGCCTGTTAAGCCTGATCCTGGTGATGGCACGATCAACATACCGGGACACACCCCCTATACTCCACAAGAAGGCAAGGGTGGCTACACCGGCTTTGTCTACGATGCTGTGACGAAGCAGCCCCTATCCTCTTTCCGCATTGAGAACAATTCCAACCTGAAAGGTAAGCCGGGTGGTAATAAATCTTATGAGTGGTCTGATTTGGACAATTGCTATACCACGAGTAAGTTGGCCAAGATCAAGGGGGAGTTTATCTTCTGGACAAACATGTTTGGGGCACAGACGGGTACGAAGCAGGGCTTTGACATTGCGGCTGATGGCTATGAGACTTACCACGTACCACCATTTACTGTTGAGGAACGTGCTGTTACAGATCTTGGTATTATTTACATGATACCCGTGAGTGCTAGCGAATCCTCGCCCCTGGAGCCGCAGCCTGTCAAGCCCGACCCGGGCAGTGACGTAATAAACATACCGGGACATACCCCCTTCTGCCCGGAAGAAAGTGAGTGTGGCTTTACCGGCTTCGTCTACGATGCCGTGACGAAGCAGCCCATATCCTCATTCCGCTTTGAGGGTCTGATCTGGCTAAATGATGAGCCGGCTGGTGTTGTACCCTTTGATTGGCCCTACCCAAGTGACTTTTACGCAAAGATTGAGGGAGAGTTTATCTACTGGTTATACATGTTGGAGAAGACGGATACGGTGCAATCTTTTGATATTGCAGCTGATGGCTATGAGACTTACCACGTGCCGGCCTTCTCTGTTGAGGAACGTGCCGTTACAGACCTGGGTGTTATTTACATGACACCCAAGGGTGCCAGCCAGTCACCACCTTTGGAGGCAGGGCAGGTATCTGTCACATTAAACTGGGGTGCACAGCCTGCGGACCTGGATTTACATGCTACAGCTCCCCTGACTGATGGTGCCAAAAAATTTCACATCTTTGCCCATGACACTTACGCTTCCTTTGGCAAGGCAGGCGACCCGGACGCCGAGTTGACATCAGCCAGTGACAGTGGCAATGGACCAGAGAATATTGTGATTTTCCGACCGAAGAAAGGTGTGGCCTATACTTTCTATGTCCATGACTTTACCAATACTGCCAAGAAGAGTGATGCTTGGGCCCTGAGTAAGTCAGGAGCTGAGGTAAAAATTTCAATAGGTGACTCGCCACCTACTACCTTGAAGGTGCCCAACAAAGAGGGTACACTCTGGAAAGTCTGCACGATAAAGGATGGTAAAATTAGCTCTAGCGAAGATATTAGTTACGAGGGTCGACCCTTAAACATTGGTGCTTCAGAATGAGGCGAGGTGTTAAAGGTTAACAATGCATTAGATTTTGCACCAAATATAATGATTAATAATATATGATCTAAAAATTTTATAATTTATGTTTCGAAGGAATCGAGATGGATATTTTTGAATTAGTGAAACAGGTTAGTCAAATGAAAATTGCAGATGCTTTTAGCGAACTGAAATCTCAAGCGGAATTCTTACTGTATAGTCAATCTGAAGCGCCATATTTTCTACAACCCGAAGGCAAAATTTATACGATATATGAACATGATTTCAGTTTTTCATCAGGTGATGTGATAACATACACTGCCAAAGTGGGAGAACCGGCTGCTGCAAATGGTAATTGGGATGTTTTCTATTGTGTTGAAGATGATTGGTATCGTTATAAAAATCAAAAATTTATTTTACATAGAACAAGTCGTAATGAGATTCCGAGCATAAGTTATGATGAAGTTTCGAAAATGAAGCGTGATATAATTCCGGCTGAAGATGCGGATGTTTTTCAATAAGATATATTTACCGACTCTTTTAGGAGTTGAAGCACTGACTTCATCCGAACTGCAAGATCTGGGTTATGCCAAAAGTCAAATTACGGTTGATGACGGTGAAGTAACTTTACATCTTGATTCAAATCAAGATGCCGCAAATTCCATTGCAGAACTGAATTTCAATTTACGTACTGCAGAAAGAGTCCTCTTGGGTTTGGCTGAATTCGATGCAGATAATTTCGATCAACTGTATGACAAAACTTTTAATTTGCCTTGGCATGAATGGGTCGATTATAAATATTATTTAGAAATAATTGGTTATTCCCGGAAGTCCAGATTACATAGTATTCCAACATGTCAAAAAATTATCAAAAAGGCATTAACAGATAAACTAGATTTGATCTACGGATATCCGAACGGTGTAGTTCCTGAAGATCGAGGAATGGGTAATTATCGTATTCAGTTTTCGATCATTAATGATAAAGTAAAAATTCGTCTTGATACTTCGGGTGAACCCTTACATAAAAGAGGTTATAGACCTGTTACGCATGAAGCTCCTTTACGGGAAACATTAGCGGCGGCGATTCTAATGGTTTCTTTTTATAAACGCAATCTAAAAAACGGTGAGGTTTTATACGATCCGTTCTGCGGCAGCGGAACGTTTTTAATTGAAGCTGCTTTAATTGCAAGCGATACTGCTCCCGGAATTCAAAGGCATTTTGCCGGAGAAGAATATCGTATAATCGGCAAAAAAGTTTTTGCTCGAGCTAGAGAATTGGCCAAAGAAAAATCTTTAATCTATAATTCTGATTTATTAAACGAAGTGCAACTACGTGATCTTAAATCTGACATAACTTCATCTCAAACTTCGTCATATATTTATCCGGGTTCAGCACCTAGGATTTTCGGTTCAGATATTTCTTCAGACAGCATAAAATTAGCAAAAGAAAATGCGAAAAGAGCCGGAGTAGACGATTTAATCCATTTCGAAAAACAAGATATTTATCAATTGAAGAGAGCAAATTTACTTAAAAAATTTTCAACTGACCGAATCTTATTTGTAGCTAATCCGCCCTACGGTGAACGTTTAGCAGATCAAGAGGAGGCCAAGAATTTAGCAAATCAATTGTGCAAATTATGCTTGAATGAAAAACGCTCTATTGCTCGTGGAACAAGACTGTCTGTACTGACTTCAGATGATTATTTTGAAAAAATTATGGGTTTCAAAGCAAATCGTCGCAGAAAATTATATAATGGCGGAATTCGCTGCACTCTATTTCATTATTTTAATTTTTAAATAAAATTTCTTTAAGTACAATAATAAAAATTTACTTCAAATGTAGAAATAAAAATTGCTTCAAGATGTTATGATGACCCTAAGGTTGTTCTCCCCACATGGACACTCAATTTTTTGCACATGACTAAAAAACAACACAAAGCTTGAAAACATCGTTTTTATTATTATGCAAAAAAATATGTTTGTTTTACGAAATTTATAATGTATAAAATTGAATTAATTGAAATCAAGGCTTTCGCGATACTTAAAATAGTCAAATGTTGTCTTAATAGTTATACACAAAGTTATTAACATTATTAACATTTTTGTGAATAGCTGAATACTTCTCATTGTTGAATAAAAATCTGTCAGTAAAGGAACAATTGTATTAATTTATTGTTAGTTAAAAAAATCTTATATGTTTACTAGGAGCTAACACAATAACTTTTGCCAAGGTTTTTGTTATCTTTTAGAAGATCAGGATTGATAAATAAAATTTCTTTTATAGTAGAAATAAAATAGAAAAAATAAAATTGTATGTAAGATAAGTTGCTTAAAGATTTAAATTGAAAAATAATAAAACACATAAGAATTAAGTTACCTTGACAATAACCTTAATCATCGGCATAATCGTTGGTACCACTTGCAATAGCAAAGATGGTAAAATGAAAGCTCTATATTACATATTGCTGATCGTCTATACAAACTGCTTTTAGATCCTCAAGAGCGACAATGTATAGCAGCCCGTAAAGCTAATTGCCTGTTAAAGGCTTTTAGATAGAAGTAAAAAAACGTATTTAGATTAATCATCTAAACAACATTTCAAAAATAAATTCAAATTAAATCAATTCAATTAAGCAAGTTAAGATTTTAAATTTTGACTTGCTTTTTTGATGTCTGGAAAGAAGGTGAAGGGAATTAAAAAGTTAAACCAAGAAGTATTTACAGCCAGAAAAAACAAACTAACAAACAAAGGAGAATTTTATGACGAATACTAAAGCGAAAAAGGAAAGTAGGCTATTAATACTTATCTTAGTTTTAATCATGGCTTTTAGCATGATTCCTGTTATTTCAAGTTCGAAAGTAAAAGCTGCTCCGCCTGCAATATCTACAGGTCATAGCAAAGGTAGTTATACACTTACTACAAGTGGCGATCAAAGAAGTATACTGCAAATGAATCTGACCGATGAAGCAATGTCCGATTTGAGACAGATTTATGGTGCAAATGCAACTTTTTTAACTAATGGCGGTATATATCAACCACAGACATATGATATTTATATGGATGGAAAGATTGCTTTTTGTGCTAATCCGACTGTCTTAGCCGGAACAACATATACCGATAAAGTAACGATTAGTGCTACAGAAATTAATAACCGAAACTATCAACAATTTTTTGGTACTTATGCCAACCAACGTTATCCTGTACATTACTTAAAGGAGAAGATAGTTAATTATTATGGTAACGAGCAAACGCTAATTGATCATGCAGCTATTGCTTTTTTGTCCGGTATTATTCAGCAACCAAGTGTATCTAATACAATAACACAGGAATTAATTGATAGTTGGAAAACAGAAAGACCGGGTGAAGATTTAGCGGATGTAATTACTGTAGCTGAGTTAAAGGCTATAACTAACGCTTTCTTTTTCAGCTGGTATTATTCATTTGATGCCGAGATAACGAGAGCCACCGGTGGATCAGTTACAACTTTTGCCTCATCGGATGTAATTAATTCATTTTTGAATTTTTATAACTTTGTTTATTCAAAGATTGCGGACGGTACGATTAAATTGTTAAACCCTAAAGTCAATATTTATTACACACCGGATACTCCCAGTACAGTACCTGTTGGATCTAATGTGCAAGTAGTTCATGCTATTTCCGGCAGTTTAAAAATTGAAGAAAGAGGAAGTATAAAACTTTTAAAAACATCAACAGACACGACCATAACAAGTGGAAATAACTGTTATGACTTAACCGGTACAGAGTTCACGGTTTATGAAGACGAAGCATTAACCAAAGTAACAGGAAAACTAACTGTTAAAGCAGACGGTACGTCTAATGTCTTAGAAGATCTTAAAGCCGGCACTTACTATGCAAAAGAAACCAAAACCGGTAAAGGCTATTTTTTTGATCCGAAAACTTATACGATAAAAGCAGAACCAAATGAAACAGCGGAGCTCATCGTAGCCAATCGACCGATGGATAACCCGGTTTCCGTTCTGTTAAGAAAAGAAGATATCAATAACAAAGTCCCTTTAGCTTTAGCAGAATTCACAGTTAAATTCTATGGCGGAAATTATACAGACAACGTTGATCCTGCAACTTTAGGAGCAATCCCAACCAGAACATGGGTATTAAGGACGGACGGAAATGGAGTTGTGAATTTTAGAAGAGGACAAGAAAACTTTACATTTAACGGCCAATCTTATCACTATAAAGTGTCCGGTGATGATTTTTATTTAGATCCAACCGGTACACCTACACTTCCTCTCGGTACAGTGACTATCCAGGAAACCAAAGCACCGAAAGATTACATAATCAACAGTGAAGTCTTTGTCAGAAAGATTAAACAAGCAATGAATGATACAGAGCTGTTAGATAGAGTTGAAACATTTAATTCACCTACTATACCTAATGTGCCAATCCCAGGTAAACTTCAAGTGGTAAAAGCATCGGCCAATAAGGATATGACGGATAACAACTCCAAATATAGCTTTACAGGTATTGAATACGGTTTATTTAAGACAAAAGCTGATGCTAAAGCAAGGGATAATAAAATTGGTACATTTACTCTAAAAGCAGATGGAACATCAAATATCATAGATAATTTGACTCCTGCTACCTACTATGTAATTGAAACCCAAACCGGTGGCGGTTATGTTTTAGACGATACGGTTCATACGGTTAATGTATTAGGCAAACATTTGGTTACAGTCAATGTGATGAACACGGTAGACATAGCTCAATCTGCACCGGTGGATGTTTTAATTCAAAAAGTAGACAGCGAAACAGGTCAAGCAATACCGCAGGGAGATGCAAGTTTAGCCGGAGCGGAATTCAGAGTAAATTACTATAAAGATGAACATACTTTAGGTACAGTACCGACAGTAGAACCGGATGCGACATGGATTATTACTACTGATGCAACAGGGAAAGCAAGTATGGCAAGTGCCAGAGGTAGTAATCTGTTTAAAAACAGTAAAGGTGAAACGGTTATTCCTTTAGGCTATGTCACCATACAAGAAATCACTGCACCCGAAGGCTATTTAATCAACAATAAATTGATATCCTATAAAGTTGATTCAGCAGGTACAAGAGAAACGATAAACGTTTTACAAAACTTAACTGCTGAACAAATAAAGTTTGATGAAGAAATTATTAAAGCACCGTTCAGTTTAAGAAAAGTCATGACAGCCGGCGAACAATCTGAAGTCGTAGACGTGGAAGTTGATACGGTATTTGTAGCGATTGCGAACAAGCATGTTTTGAAATACGGTTCCTTTGAAGAAGCATTAAAACATACAACCGAATATGCTCCAAGCGAATGGGATAGACTGGTTACAGATCAAAACGGCAATGCTACATCTAAACCTTTAGCTTATGGTTTATACCAGATAGCACAAACCGAAGGTCAAGATGAAACAAGTTTACTAAAAAGACCATTTACCTTTGAAGTCAAATCAACAAATCAGGAGATTGTCGAATATACAGTAAACAATGTTCCTGCAAGATATCCTGTGCGTATCGTGAAAAAAGATGCTGTAACCGGAGAGAATGTAATATTGAATTCGGCAAGCTTTAAGATCAAAGATAAAACTACTAGTGAATATATTAAACAAAAAGTCGGTTCTAAATGGTATGACACGTTTATGACTACAGCTGAGAAGCAAGGTGACATCTTACCGGGTACATTCTATGTACCGACCGAAGATGACGGTACAACAGTCACACCTCTTAAAGTGAAGCCGGGTACATACATTATCGAAGAAGTCGAAACCCCAGAAGGTTTTGTCATACTCGAACGACCGAAAAAATTCACGATTGGCGAAGATTATGTAACCCATACTGATCAGGACTTAGATGAAATAATCGAAGTAGTGATTGAAAACGAACCACAATACGGAGAATTGACCTTACATAAGCAAGGTGAATTATTTAAAGAGTGGGTACAAAGAAGTGTTATCCTACCTGTCCAAGCCCAAGGTAAGACAATCGGTGAAGAGGTAGAAGTACCCAGAGCAAATGAAACCTTAACCTTGACCAGGGCTTATAAGAAAACGATAGAACCGGTTGAAAAATCTATTAGCGAAGAACCTGTTGTGGAAGAACCGGCTACGGAAGAAGAGCTTGTTTTGGAAGAACTAGCCACAGAAGAACCTGTTGTAAGAAATGAAACAACTGAATCTGTTGAACAATCAGAAGCTGGATCCGGACAGGAAACAACTCCGGAATCAGATACTGAAATAATTGAATCAGAACCGGAAAAAACTACTGAAACTACGACAGAGGAAACAGGCGAAGTTTCCTTACCTGCCGGTGGCGGTTTGGATGATGGTATAGTTACCGAAGTGACTGAAATAACAACTGATGAAAACGGACATTTCTCAGAAATTGTTGAAGCAGGTACATATACAGTAACCGATAAAGACGGTAATGTTGTAGCAGAGCTTGTGGTACCGAAAGGAGAAACAGCGACTTTAGAATTCACACTGACCGAAACAAAAATGGAAGGTGTATATCAGGAAGGTGAAGTTACTGACCAGGTCTTTACCTATAATCAGGCTGTGTACGAGCAAGGATATTTAGCCGGAGCAGAATTTGAGCTGAAAGCAGCAGAAGATATTAAATCCTATGACGGGCAGACAATTTTCTATAAAAAAGATGATAAATTGTTATTCGCACAAAAGGATATAACGAATGGCTTAGGCGAAATCCTTTATAAGAAAGGTGAAGTTATCACCTTACCGAAACTTGCTCCTCAACAAATGGCAGACGAGACTTTGGTTGACAGTAAAGTTGTAACCGAAGCAGATAAAGCTATTGTTTTATCAAGGATTCCTTTAGGTAAATATACTTTAACCGAGATTAAAGCTCCTAAAGGCTATATCCTGGATGGGGCAGTTAGAAGCTTTGAGTTCACACCCCAGGAGAAAACAGTCTTAGTAGACTTAAAAGAAACACCGCTGATCGAGAATGTACGTCAAAAGCTCGATGTTTCTTTGCAGAAAACATTTCTCTCCACACCCTACTTTGAAGAAACCGGTTTTGAGAATATCGTAATTGGTATGTATACGGCAGAAGAAATCTTAGGTCTGGCTAAAGATAGTTTGGTAGCAGTGATGGCTCCGGATCAAGACGGAAAAATGACAGCGAAAGATATCCCGCAAGGCAATTACTACTTCAAAGAAATCTCAACCAAAGACGGTTACATTTTAGATGAAACTGAATACAGTATCACGGTTGAAGCAGATGAAAATGCCACAGATGATAAAATCACAGTCTTAGAAGAACCGATTGTTAACCAGCCGGCAACCAAAAATATTAAAGTTGTTAAGGTAGATAAGTTTACACAGAAACCACTGGTCGGAGTAGAGTTTAACTTATTTAAATTGATGCCTGACGGTTCAAAACTACCAATCATTAACCTCTTAACCGGTGATTATATTTTCGTCACAGATGAAAACGGAGAAATTCTGATCAAAGGTTTACCGCATGGCACATACTCTTTAGAAGAGATAAAGGCACGTGACGGTTATATTAGAGAAGGCGAAAGCAAAGCGATTTCCGTTGCAGAAGATAGCAAATTGGAAATCAAAATAGAGAACGAGCCGACCCAAGTATCTTTCAATAAGATAGACAGTAAAACAGGTGAACCTGTTATCGGAGCGACTTTAAGGCTTGTTGACCAGGACGGCAATCCGCTTTATTTAGACGAGTATGGCTATATTACGACCGAAGACAAAGGAACTCTTGCCGAATGGCTGATAGACGGTACACCGTTTATCGTCAAAGGTTTATCTATAGATACTCTTTACACTGTAATCGAAGTGAAAGCACCGGCAGGCTATCACAAGGCGGAACCGGTAAGCTTCAGAGTAGTAGAGCAAAAAGACTTGCAATTAACCGAGATCGTAAATGCTCCGTATGAACCTGAGATTAAAACCAAAGCCTTCAACAGCGATACAAAGGGCAAAGAAGTTCATGCGATCAGCAAAGCGAAGGTTTGTGATGTATTAACTTATGTTGACTTAATCGAAGGCAGAGAACACAAAGTAGTGGCGAAGCTTGTCTTAAAGAATGATCCCGCAGTTGTGGTAGCGGAAGCTGAATTAGTCTTTACACCGGAAGTAAAAGACGGAGAAGTTACTGTATGCTTTGGCGAAATCGATTTAACGAAATTAGCCGGTGAACAGCTGGTAGTATTTGAAAAAGTATTTGATTTGACAACCGGACTTGAAGTAGCAAGCCACGAAGATATTAATGACGAAGATCAGACCGTAACTGTCAAAGAGCCTGAGATTAAGACATCAGCCAAATCATACGGCAAAAACACGGTCGTAGAAAGTAAACAAATAACTATCATTGATACGGTAAAATTCACGGGCTTAATCGTTGGTGAAGAATACACGGTCAAAGGTTGGTTGATGGATAAATCTACAGGTGAAGCTCTTCTAATCAACGGTAAAAAAGTTACGGCTGAAACAACGTTTGTTGCTGAAACGTCGGATGGCACTGTCAAAGTAACATATAACTTTGACGGAACAGGCTTAGGTGGGAAAGACTTAGTTGTGTTTGAAGAACTTTACTATAAAGGTGAACTGATTGCTGAACATAAAGATATCAATGACAAAGAACAAACCATAACGCTTGAAAAACCTATAGCCCCTGCTATACCAACTAAACCGGTAACCAATGATGACAGCATTAACTCTGTAGTTTATTTGGTAAGCGGTGGCATAACTCTGTTACTTGCGGTGACATTTATGTTTTTAATAAAAAAGAAAAAAGAATAATAAATTCTAACAGGTTACATGATTAGAATTTAAAGCCTCCGGATTCGAGGGAGATTTATTAATTAGATCTCCCTCGTAATCTATGTATGATCCGTCATTTAATCTGATCTCATTCGTTAAACGATTCTAACAAAACATAATGAATCATACTGAAAAAATCCTCGAATAAAGTAGTGGTACGATATAGGAAAGATGGAAAATACAAAAAAGAAAATATTTGGACTTATAATTCTACTATTCTTGTTTGTTATTAGCGGAATTTTGTTTCTCAAATATTTTGCTTCACAAAAGCAAATAACCAAAAGAGTAAAAGATATTCAAGAAAACATAGTAATAGTAGAGTCACTAATTGCAACAGAAACAACTGAGGCAGAACAAGTGGTCACTCCAAATTATTCTTATATACCGAGCAAGATAAAGACACAAGAGAGAAAACCAAATTTTTTAGAGCAGTCAAAGCTACTTTTAGATCAATTGAATGAACGATATGAAACAGATAAGATCATTGCATTTCTTGATACAGGAGAAGGTGGTATCAGGGAAATAGTAGCTTTTGATCCGGATAGCGATTATTACGACAGACGAGATATCAAAGGTAATTATGATCATAGCGGAACAGTTTTTCTTTATAAAGAAAATGAAAATGTGTTGGATGACTATACGAACTATTTCGGTCATTCTATGCAAGACGGAACCAGGCTTAAAAAGCTTGTAGATTACGAGAATAATAAAGAGTTTATCGAGTCGGCAAGGCTCTATACTTACGAAGGGATATTTATCTATCAGCTTGTTCAGATAGTAGAAGTTGAAAGTAATTGGTACGACAAATATAAAACTTGGGAGCAAGCTGACTTTATAGAGTTTTATGAAAGTTCAGCTATCGAGGGTAACTTAGTAATGCGAAAGGAATCTTATGATCCATATAGTAGATATATGACACTTAACACTTGTCAGGATTATCTGGGAAAAGTAAAGACTGTTGCCATATATAAATTGATAGAGATTCTATAGACATTCAGTTAGCAATATCAAGAGGAATTTTGAGAAAGATTAGAAAGACTAGTTGCAAAATGATATGAAATATAATTTCAATTCATTTTGCAATTAAAGACGATAACCATGGAACTGCATAAAATGAAAAAATATATTGTAAATGAATTAGAAAATAATTATAATATAATTATAAAGTTTGAATGGGATGTAAATAAGAATTATTCCAATGTTCGAAAACATGAAATTAGTTTTGAAGAAGCTAAAACTGTATTTTTAGATGATTATGCGATTGTTTTTGATGATCCGGAACATTCTGTTGAAGAAGAACGTTTTTAATTTTAGGTTTATCTTTAATAAAAAACATTCTGATTGTAAGTCATTGTTACAAAAAAGAAGAGGAAATTATTCGAATTATTTCAGTAAGAAAAGCTACAAAAAAAGAAATTGTATTTTATTATAACCGGCGGTGAAAATATGAAAAAAGAATACGACATCGAAAAGTTAAATCCACGCATAAATCCATATGCTCAGAAGATGAAACAACAAATAACAATTAATTTGAATTGTGAAACAATTGATTATTTCAAAACACTTTCTCAAGAATTCGGCATAGGGTATCAAACTTTGATTAATCTCTATTTAGCTGACTGTGTAAAAGAAAAACGGCAAATAAAAATTAATTGGTCTTGATTTTTTGATATGTTAATATACAACCTGGAAAACAGCTCATTTTTTGAAGCTCAGCAAATCGAAATTTGCGCAAAAACCAGCATCAATAAGTTAAAATTAAGGACGAAAATGCAAGAAAAATTTTATCAGACAAATTCGGTTGAAGAAACATATCTTTTTGGCGAAGCACTCGGCAGATGTTTGGTTGCCGGAGATGTTTTGGCTTTAGCCGGAGAATTAGGGGCAGGCAAGACTACGATAACTCATGGAATTGCACAAGGTTTGGGTATCACTTCACCGATTTCAAGCCCGACCTTTACCTTACTTTTTGAACATCCGGCAGGTACTGAGAACTTACCGCTATTTCATTTTGATGCATATCGACTTACAGATGAAACGGAATGGTATGATGCAGGTTTTATGGAGTATTTTGACAATCAGGGAGTTGTAATAATTGAATGGGCAGATAAAATAAAGAATGTCCTGCCACAAACTGCAAAGTGGTTGCATATTACAACAAATCTTGCACAACCGGAACAAAGAGTTTTTAGATTAAGTATTGAATATGATTCGGATTTTAATTGGGAAAATTTGACTGCTTGGGAATTATGCAAGAATCTTTTATGAAAAATAAGAGTGGAGAAGATAATTGAAAGACGTTGCTTGGCAAATTATGCAAAAACTGATATTTAGATAGATAGTGGAAAATACAATCGGGAACAACTCAAGAACAGATTATCAAAAATTGAAATGAGGCAGATAATTGAAAGATACGATAAAGTACATTTTAGCAATTGATTCATCAGGTTCAAGCCTTTCAGTTGCACTATTAGAAAATCACTTAATTCGGACTGAAAAATTTCTTAATATATCAAATCAACATTCGGTAAATCTGTTGCCTGCTCTGGATAGCATGATGCAGGAAGTTGAAAAATCTTATGATGAATTATCGGCTGTGGCGGTAACTGTCGGACCCGGTTCTTTTACAGGTATCAGAATAGGTGTATCTACTGCAAATACGATGGCATACGGTTTGAACATTCCTGTGGTAGGGATTTCGGCTCTCGAAGCTTTAGCTTTTCCTTATAGAAATCAAATGAATATTATCTTACCGGTTTTTGATGCTCGTGGCGGGAGACTTTATGGTGCATTTTTCCAACAAGGACAAAGGATTACTGCCGATCAGCAATTTATTGATCAAGATTTGCCGGAATTAGTGAGAGAGCGATTCTTGAATAATAATTCCGAAGAACAATCTGTAACGATTCTGGGTGACGGATTCATGATGGCACAAACTTTGTTGGCAGAGCTTGACCTTAGGCTAACACCACGCGAATCGGTTTTAACTAAACAGGATTATATTTCGGCTTCCTCAATCGGTTATTTGGCATGGGAAACATTAGAGCAAAAATCTAAGTTATATGAAAAAGGTTATGTAGAACCGGTCAAACCGAATTATTGCGTGATGACTCAAGCAGAACGCAATTTAACTAAAAAGAAGAAATAAAATCTGCAAAAATCAGCCTTGTTGTAGATTTGAATTTATTAAATTGACATAATAAAGCCAATAATTTTATACTTA
>JAAYNE010000150.1 GCA_012521015.1 Clostridiaceae bacterium
CCTTTACGATATCTGATTAAAGGTGTTTTCAAGCAAACATTCGTCGGCACACATGTTTTTTCTGTCAGATTGGGTACTAAAAGATATTCACTAAATGTGCGGGACAATTCTTCATAAATAAATGCCATATCAGCTTCCTCCTATTCACTCGGTTTTGATTTTTTATATTTTAATGCTGCTTCTATAAATGCATTGTATAATGGATGTGGTTTGATCGGACGAGATTTGAATTCAGGATGTGAGATCATACCAATATAGAAAGGATGATCCGGGAATTCTACAGCTTCAATCCATTTTCCGTCAGGTGAGGTTGCACTGAAAACCAAACCAGTCTGCAATAAAGGACCTTGCCATGCCAAATTAAATTCTCTGCGATGATGATGACGTTCAGAAGCTTCCGTACTCCGATAAATCTTATGTAATTTTGAATTCTCTTTGATTTGCATCGGGTAAGCACCTAGCCTCATCGGTTGATCCGGCAAGGGAATTTCTGACAATGTTGCAGCCTGTGTATGACTTAAACCAGCATAGTAGAAAATATCCGAACAAGGTTTCTCAGATTCATCTGTATGAGCATCTTTAATACCTGCTAAATTACGTGCAATTTCGACTACACCCATCTGCATACCCAGACCTATTCCCAAAAACGGTAATTTGTTTACTCGGGCATATCCGGCCGACCTGATCATTCCTTCCATGCCGCGCGGTCCGAAACCGCCGGGGATAATCATTGCATCAACATCGGCGAAAATTTCGTTTAATTTTTCTTCAGTAACTTCTTCTAAGGGATCACTGTCGACCCATATTATTTCCGGCGAAGCTCCGTTTTCAATTGAGGCATGGTCTATGGCTTCTAATACCGAATAGTATGCATCTTGTAAAGAAACATATTTTCCGACTAGGGCAATCTTTAATTTTCGAGTAGTATATCTGATTTGTTCATTTAAACGTTGCCACAAAGACAAATCCGGCTCAACAAACTGGGCAATACCGAGTTGTTTACAGACAACCTTTGCTAAACCTTGTTTTTCAAAGTACAAAGGCAATTCATAAACTGTAGATACATCAAGATTTTCGATTACATTCTCATACTTTACATTACAATACAAAGCAATCTTGCTTTTGATCGAGTCATCTAAAGGTACTTCTGTTCTGCAAACCAAAATGTCAGGTTGAACACCATAAGATAATAATTTCAACACACTATGCTGAGTCGGTTTGGTTTTGATTTCGCCCGGATTATTCAGATATGGTAAAAGTGTTACATGAATAAAAAGACAATTCTCACGACCGACCTGATAACTGACTTGGCGAATTGCTTCAATATACGGTGTACCTTCCATATCACCGACTGTCCCGCCGATTTCGGCAATTACGACATCTGTCGGTTCATTTCGGGAAATACGAAACATATGATCTTTGATCTCATTAATAATATGAGGTACAACTTGAACTGTACCTCCATTATAGCCTCCCTCACGCTCCCGTTTGATTACTGCTTGATAAATCTGGCCTGATGTAATATCTGATTCTGATGTCAAATTAACATCGGTAAATCTTTCGTAGTGTCCGATATCCAAATCGGTTTCAGCTCCGTCTTCAGTAATAAATTTTTCTCCATGTTGTGTTGGACTCATCAAGGCAGGATCTACATTGATATATGGATCAAATTTTTGAGTTACAACGCTTAAGCCACGTGCTTTTAACAAAGCTCCCAATGCTCCGGCGGTGATCCCTTTTCCAAGACCAGACACAACTCCTCCGGTTACAAAAATATATTTTGTTGCCATATACGCTCCTTATCCGATAGATAGATAAATGTATCAATTCATTTCATTATTCTAATTATTGCCTTTAACTATGTCAATTTAGTATCATAATAGTATGTTAAACATAAAATATCTTTTGGGAGGCAAATAATGCACACCATGATCAGCAATATTACTTTATCCTCTTTTGAATGGGTTTTCTTCGTCGGAGTGCCTATAATATTAATTTTAATAGGAATCATTTATATCATAATCAGCAATAAACAAAGAAACAACCTGAAATATTCTATTGAAACTTTCATGGAAAAAATGGATTTACTGCAAGGTTGTCAAATCAGCCATACTGTAGAATTAGAAATCTATGCCGACGAATCCGATTCTGAATTGCTCAAAGAGAGTGTACATAATTTGATTGAAGACAGTAAAGAAAAATATGCCGGAAAATGGTTGCCAAGTCTGGATAGCGAATTCAATTTAGAAAATTTAGCCGAACCTCAATTAAAAACCTGTTTGCAATATACTTTAAGTATTCTTGTTTTAACCTGTGGTATTATCGCCAGTTTAGTCTTGGCAATTGCTCCGGAAATCAACCCTGTGCAATTTCAGATCAGTCGTTTCATGATGTTGGTTCCCTTAATTATCAGTATTTTGGTTAGCCTTTTCTTATTAAATCAGCGTAAAATTTTGTTAGAAAGCTCTAACAGTATTATCAACCGTTTAATTAAGAAAACCGAGCGTTATGTTCCCGTATATACCGACAAATCAGGTCTTGCATTGTTGGTTAATGAAATGTCTGAGCACGAAAATTCAATCAGTCAGGCCATGGATAAATTCAATTCTAATTTGTCAGATTTTGTTTCAGAAGATTTCAATAATAATCTTAGCACAACTATTAAAAATGTGATGCAAGATGAGATTGTACCACCAATTAATAAATCAAGTGAATTATTGTCAGATTTAGCTGAATCTTTAAGTAATAAGCAAAACGAGGGGATGGCACTTTTAGCTCAAAATTTCTCAGATGAATTGACTATTGCAATGAAAAATAACTTTCAATCAATTCAAGCCGAACTCAATTCATTTAACTTAATGATGGAAGATACGAAAAATTTCATTCAGGACTCAATTGCAATTTTGGAAAATTCGCGTCAACAAAATATCCTCTTAAGCCGTGAAGTCTCGGAATCGATTGAATTGATGACTGTCGCCAAAAATGATATTGCTAATGACATGGCTAAAATGGCAGATAACCTTGAAGTAATTTCAAGTGTAACCGAAAAGATGACTTCGGTTTATGCCGGCGAAGATACAAGCCTAAAAGAAAAAATCAGCAGCTTGGAATCCGCTCTGAATAACTCTTTATCGACAATTAACAGTAGCATTGAACAATCGCAAGCAACTATTTCTTTTAGCGATAAGTTGCGTAATGAACAAGCAAATCAAGTTGAACAATTAATCGAGAGAATGAATTCTGTTGTTCAGGATTTAGGCAAGATCAACACTTCAATTAATAACTCAACTATAAAATTTAAAGAAAAATCAGATCAAAAAATCGCAAAAACTCTAACTGAATTTGAGTCGGCTTTGGCAGATATTGTGGAACGTCTTATTTACACCACTGCCGAAATCAGAGATGCAGTCGAAGCTTTACCTTTTGCTATAAACGCTGATTTAAGAAAAGATAAATAATATGTCGATTAGAAAGATAACTTTACCCGAGGATTTCACTCAAACTAAACCCGAGAAATCCGGAGTCATAAGTGAAAAATCAGAATTAAGTAATAAAAAGTCGGATCAACAATCAGACCCTGTTTTAAATATCAAAAGAATTCAATCTCAGGAAAAAAGGAATTTTCATTTAAGACGACCGGCAAAAGTTAATACTTCAAAAACTACTTACGAAAGATTAAGTAACTTGAATTTAAGCCAATTAGTTAATAAGGCTAAAAAATTTCATGTCTTACCTCGCGAAAGGCAAATGAAAATTAATCCGACCCATCGCAATTGGCTAATTGCCCAACTGCGTAAAGCAAATAGTGAAGACCAATTACATGACCTGGCTTTCAGCCTTAAGCATAAAGAATTGTCATTACTTTTTCCTGTACTAGCGACTACAAGCAGGCCTTCAATCAGAGATAAGATCAAAACGCTAATCTTATTACGAGCTAATAAAACTCTATATTTCCACGGTTGGTTAACTTGGCAATTTATTTACCCTGATAATCATCTGGCTAAAACTATTGCTGAGTTATGTAAAATATTGTCTGAGCAAAGGCTACCCGCTCAACAAAAAATATCTGATCCGTTAATAAAAACTCAAGCTGAGATCAGTTTTTTACCTTATCCGCACTTTAATTGGCCGGAAGTAAAATTAATTTCCGAAATAAGTATGCCCGACAGTAGACGTTTTATGAACAATGTGCTCACCCATCTCTTGCAAAATGACATAAATATTGAAAAATTTTTCAGTGAATATGCTATCTATGATGATTTGGCCTTAGGAGAGACTTTTAAGGCAAATTACGAAATCGAAAGAATCGAATACAAATTCAAAGTTCAAAACGAAAAGTTCTCTTGGCAAAGTTTCCTCGGTATCGGAAACGAAGACAATGTCCTGGAATAAATATAATTTCTGTTCTTTTTAATGTGGCTGTGCCTAAATTGCCGGCTCTGTAAATCGAAATCCACCAGACAAAATTCTGTTTGCTTAAATTCAATTTGCTTTGCTAATTATATAGTCGTCCGGAATTACAAAAATATCCATTTGATTGGGAAAATAATTTTTCAAAGCAATAATTACGACCTGCAATTTCAGTTGATTGTTTTCGAAAGTTCTGTAACCGAAAACAGAATCTTGGTCAAAATAATAACGCACAAAAGTCTTATTATCTTTCGTATATTCTTCGAATTCAACCTCTCGGCCTCTAAAAGTTGCTTTTCCGGAACCGACATAATAAAGCAATTCGGCCTGCTCATATATCTGTTCAAATACATCTTTTGAAATAATATCACCTTGGGCAACTTCTTTAGAAACAGGATTGGCAATCTTATTCTCACGATCTAACTCATAATATACATCTTTCGTTGTTGATACTATCTCTACACTACCGGATTCACTTTCAATCTTTGTATATGTTCGACCACTTTCATCAATTGAAACAATAATTTCCTGTGTTTTATTTTCTGGCAAGATTGTCAATTTATAAGCATAATAAATTGGAATAGTTAAAAAAGTTTTGAAAAAACGAAGTGCCTCCCGATCGGAAACTCCTTGCCCTGCTTGAAAAATTGTAACCTCTTGTAATGGACTATCCGGTTCTTCTTCATAGTCAAAATCAGGAGCTAAAACCGGAACATTCTCCAAGGTTGTCGAACTGTCACTTTGTTCCGTTTCTACTTCAACCTTTTTTCCATCAATATCGACTTTTTCTGATAACTCATTCGTGGATACTTGCTCTGATGGATCAGTTTTCAAATCTACTCCCGATAAAACACCGATCTGTTCTTCAGCTTCTTCTCCGGATTTTACACAAGCCGTTAAACACAATATTATGCTGATAATTATAATAATATTGATCAAGTGTTTTATGTTTTTCATGATTGCCTCATATATATCATATAAAATTAATTATATACCAAAATATCAATATCCGGATCGGATAAATTGCTCGAATCGTACCAAACAGATTATATTACAACATCATCTACTATTTTGCTTAGCTAATTTCCGCAATTATCACAAAACATTTGCTTCTCTCTTAAATATTTATTCATTCGATAGCACCGATTTGATTTGGATCTATGGATTTAGGCGGTATATAGGGACCGTCAGCATAGATCGTTTCATACATTAGTTTTGTGGTTAAGGTACCATATCCTACACCATAATAATGCGAATTAAAATCGATTGTACACAATACCATATTACGCTTATTTTGGTCATAAGAGACGAGCCAACTATTTTCTTTCATACGACCTAATTCCAGATCCTCACCAACTTCAGCAGTACCAGTTTTGCCCGCTATATTTACATTGGGCATGATCAGATCTGTATAAGTTCTGGTAATAACTGAACGCAAACTATTATCGAGGTAGCGAATATTTTCATGGGTAGTGATATTTTGCGTGATCAATTCCGGTTCAGTCGAAAGTAAAATACGTGGTCTATACCAAATACCGTCATTCGCCACCGCACCGTAAATTGAGGACAAATGAACAGGTGAAATCAATAATTCGCCCTGACCATAACCTGCATCTGCTAGCAGGATTGTATTGTTATCAATCAATCCTTCATTGGTAATTTGGGCAATTCCGAAAGGATAATCCCCGGCAATCGGTTCACCAAACAACAAATTGCTCATCTGCTCGCTAAAAGCATCAAAACCCATGTCCAAAGCTACCCGAGCGAAATAAATATTATCCGAAGTAACAATAGCATTGTCCAGATCCATAATTCCGTCAATTGTTTGATAACGGGTTACCTTATAATTACCCCAAGATTCATCGTAGGTCCAACTTTTGCCCTGAATATCATAGGTTGTGTCCAAAGTCAACGTTCCGGCGTTTAAGCCGGCAATTGCCGTAACGAGTTTCTCTGCTGAGCCTGGAATCATTGCTTGATTAAATTTACCATATAGAGGATTTAGCGGATTATCCAGCAATTCTTGGTACTTTTCATGGCTGATACCTAAAACAAAATCATGTGGATCATAAGAAGGTGTACTAACCATAGCAAGTATATCTCCATTGCGGGGGTCCAGAGCAGTAAAAGCAGCATCTTTGTCTTTAGCCGCTTCATAAATGGTTTTCTGAAGTTTCGAGTCAATTGTTAAATAAAGATCCCGACCGTTTACTACCTCTTTTTCCAAAAGAACCTGTTCATATTCTCCGGTTACCACTACTCTAAACCCATGTTCACCACGTAATTCTTTATCATAAATTGCTTCAATTCCGGTTTTTCCGATATAGTCTTGACCGGTCATACCGGCATATTCTTCCTTTTCCAAATCCTCAGCTGTTACATAACCTACATAACCTACCAAATGAGTAGCAGCTTCACCTAAAGGATAAGATCTGGTTTCTGTCGGTTCTATTATCACTCCGAGGTCAGCTGCTCCGGCTTTCTGTTCTTCGGATAAAATCGTCATAGTTTTCAACGGTACAAACGTATCATCTTTTACCCATTCCAGCTCAAGCTGAGTTTGAATATAGCCTTCCGGAAGTCCAAATAATGCTTCAATTACCGGAATATTCGAATTTTTCAGGTTTTCAGGGACAATCCCGATACGATTGATATAACCTCGAATTGCTAAAGCATTACCTTCACGATCATAGATATTACCGCGTGTTGCACGTATCGGTTGAATTTGGACAAGCCCCTGATCATGCAACCCGGGCAAAATAACACTTGGAGTCCAGTCTAATTGCCAGCGATTAGCATTAGGATGAAAAATAAAGTTATAGGTAACTTGTTTTTTTATGTCACCATATACCGTCTCATAAACAGCATTACCTTGATAAGAAACTGTACCTTCTTTTTCTGTATTACCCAGAGCACTGAAATCCGATAATTCAATACTTTCCAATCCGATCCCGCTATGAACTTTATTATTTCTTTCAACAATTTGTTCTCTGCCATATTTTTCTATAGCATTCGGATGAACCCATTCCATAAGTAACTCAGGATCATCAGCTTCGATCAATTCAATTATTCGATCAACTTGGGTTTTCGAATTAGAAATTTCTGTTGCCGGTCCGGCTTTATTCACTACATTTGAGTCAGAATCGGAAGCACCATTTGCCGTTGCCTGGTTCTCATTCTTTTTTTTGTCTGAATTGCTGCCAAAAATATTTAAACTATCACAAGCAACTAATCCGAATAAGAAAATAATCATAGTAATATATAAAAGAAATCGTCTTTTCACCATACATCTCCTTTTCAAAAATCAGTAGGATACGATGATTTATTAAAATGCCGAAGCAACCAAGGTTTCAATTAATTTTTGCGAAGGATATCCCGATTCAGCCATCAATTTCGGATACATACTGATATCGGTAAATCCGGGTATTGTATTTATTTCATTTATCAAGATGCGACCGGTTGATTTCTCCAGGAAAAAATCCGCTCTACATAACCCTTTACCGTCTACTGTGCGAAAAGCCAATTCCGCATATTGATGTATTTCTTCAATTTGTTGCAGTTCAAGTTCAGCCGGTATAATTAGTTTCGAACCATCCGAAATATATTTGGATTCAAAATCATAAAATTCCCGATCCGGAATAATTTCACCGGGAACAGAAATAAATAAATTATGATCATAATCAGGTAATTCCAGAACCGCTACTTCAATTTCTCTACCAACGATTGCTTGTTCCAAAACTGCTTTGTCATCATGCTCAAATGCTATTGCCAAAGACTCCAGTAATTCTTGGTCCGAATTAGCTTTGGTTATTCCAACCGAAGATCCTGCATTTGCCGGTTTTACAAAGATCGGATAAACCAAAACTTCTTTAATTGATCTAACAGCAACATCCGGATTCTCATAAAAGTTTCTTCTTTTTAACCAAGTCCAATTTGCTTGAGGTATTCCTACTGTGTCAAACATATTGCGTGAAGCAACCTTATCCATTGCAATTGAACTTGCAAGAACTCCACAACCTATAAAAGGTGTGTTTAGCAATTCAAATAATCCTTGCACAGTTCCGTCTTCACCCATTTTGCCATGAAGTACCGGAAAAAATACATCAACATTGATCCAAGTTAATTCAGTACTGTTTTTAGAATCACTTTGATTTTCTGATCCGGATTGATCATGAATATAAAAACCTTGACCTTGATATCCAGGTTTAAACAATACTTCTTTAATCGATTCATGTTTTAACCAAGTTCCGTCTAAAATTAAATCAATCGGTCCTTCATAATACATAAATTCACCATTTCTGGTAATTCCGATTAAATGTAAATCCTTGACAGCAGATTGTTGCAAAACACTAATAATATAAGAAGCCGATTTACGGGAAATATCGTGTTCATTACTTTGTCCACCGAACAATACACAAATTTTTATTTTACTAATGTCCATCTATTTTCCTTAAACAATGTCTGAAAGTGTTTTTTGCAAATCAGCAACCGAGTGTGGATTGCGATTCCAAATCTAATAATCTAAATCTTTTTTATTTTTTTGAATATAAACTAACATCTCAGTCAATTGGTCTTCTAAATCATCGAGATTATTTTTTACATAATCCATCGTACTGGTCTGAATCTGACGACTTTGGGTATTTGCATCATCAACTATTCTTTGGGCTTCAATTTTAGCTTGGTGGGTTATTTCATGCTCATCAATCATCCTCGACATTTGAATTTCAGCTTCATGCAAAATCGATTCAGCTTCTTTCCTGGCTTCCGCAATCAATTGTCTATTTTGTTGCAAAAGCCATTTAGCTTGTCTTAGCTCTTCCGGTAATTGTTCCCGCAATAAATCTAAAAGAAACAGCATTTCCTCCCGATCAACCATACATTGATCAGAAAGTGGAACCTTTCTTGCAGCATGCAAAGTTTCTTCAAGCTTCACCAAAATATCTTCAATACTGTTATCGATCAGTTGATCTGTCTTCCTGCGCTTCTGACCTAAACTTGCTGCTCTGCGATTTCTCGGTGCAGATTCAGAATAAGCCTGATCGTAATCTAGCATATTATCTCTTGGGCTCAAATTTCCGGATCTATAATTCATCTGGTTTTGATTGTCCATAAAATTCCTCCTAAACTGTTTCAAATATCTATTATCTCAATTCCGCAAATCTGTTTTGGACAAACTCCAAATTACATTCCGGGATCATATCCAGTAAATTGTTTCCCAACCTACCCAGTTCGCGTACATTCGAAGAACTGATATGCTTCAGTTCATTGCGACATAATAGAAATACAGTCTCCAATTTATTATTTAGCCGATGATTGATTTCCGCCATCGGTGATTCATAGCTTAAATCATGACTATTTCGAATTCCCCTGACAATTGCATTTGCTGCAACTCTATCATAAATATCAGCAATCAAACCCTGAAAACTTATAACTTCGATATTATCACAGTGTGCTGTTGCAAGTAAAATCATTTCGACTCTTTCCTGTATAGAAAAAATGATCTTTTTATCACTTGTGTTATATACACTAATTATTAATTTATCACATAACTGAGCAGCCCGATTCACAATATCCAAATGACCTGTAGTAAACGGATCAAATGTTCCGCTAAATAGCCATATTTTTTGTTTTTGCATGCTATACTCCCTTTTGTTCCAATACTAATAAAGTATTCTGTCCATAGTTTTTATGTTTAACTACCGACCATAATTGCGGATTGATCGCCGGAACAATTTTTTTCGCATGTTCGATCATCACTAAACCGTTACCATGTAACACGTCATAAATATTAAACTCTTCCTCCCACCAAAGTTCAATCAGTTCTTGCCATGGTGGATCAAAATAAATTATATCAAATTGTTGGTCTTCATTCGACAACTTGCGCAATGCTCTTTTAGTGCTATAAGGTAATAATCGTACATTTAAGCCGGTTTTGCTGATATTTTTCTTAATTGTATTGACGGCTTGTCTATTTTGTTCAACTAAAACTACATTTTCTACGCCTCTGCTCTTTGCCTCCAGACCTATTTGACCACAACCGGAGAACAAATCCAAAAAGCTATTCAGCTTACCTGATTCTATTTTACCTTGAAGACTGGAAAAAACAGCCTCTTTTAAGCGATCCGTAGTCGGTCGCATCAATTCATGCTGATTAGTTTCTAAATGAATTCCTCGGGCTGTCCCGGTAATTATTCTCGGCATAAAAAGCTCCAAACTATAAGGTAATCCCGCTTAGTATTTCAGGATAACGTTGTTTTATAGCTTTAACAATATTTTGATTATCCGGCAAATTAAGCGCAGGGTCCTGTTTAATTATTTTCATAAACGATTTATTCACGATTTGAATAATCTTATGATCTTCATATAAATTAATTAATTTGAATTGCGGCAAACCATGTTGTTTGGTACCGAAAAAGTCACCGGGACCACGTAATCTTAAGTCTTGTTCAGCCAATTCAAAACCGTTCTGAGTTTGACAAAGAGTTCTTAGGCGTTCCCTCGCCAATTCTTCTTCTGAATCACTCAATAAAATACAGATTGAATCCAGATCACTTCGTCCGATTCTCCCTC
>JAAYNE010000151.1 GCA_012521015.1 Clostridiaceae bacterium
CCGTTGTCAGTTTTTATCATTGGAGATTGTAAAGTGTTCAATGAAGCAATGGATGAAATTTTCTTGGTCAAGCTGATATCATCATTGCTATCATAGTGAACAAGCAATGATTTCACCTCTTCCAAATTAAGAGGCAACAATGCCTTTTTGATCTCTTGCAGCTCGTTGTCGCATGCAATTAATTTTTCTGATGATTCGATATCCCATTCACCATAGAACAACGGGTTAACCGGATATAACGATTCCACAGTATCACTGTTACCAAACAACGAATATAGCCTGCTTGTATGAAGAATGGGATTTGATGGGGTAAGAGTAACATTCAAATAGTTCTTCAAGATATGCACTTCAAGGCCAAACAATTCCTCTATTAGCTTGGTTAATTCTTCTTTATCAATTACTGGAATGGAAGAAACATGTAATCCATTTTTTCTTCTGCCACTGATCGTAGCAATCTTTCCATATTCTTTTAAACGGTATACTGCTGGTACTCTCTGTAAACCAATAAGACAGGCGCCTTTATCGATTAAATTCTTATAAACGTATTCACACCCTCCAGTACCGGGCAACACAATTATCTTTGTATCTTTTTTGATATAATCAGCTATCTTGTTATTCAGGCTCACAAATGTATTTGATGGCATTGTGATGATTATTAAAGAGCAGTTATCAAATACTTTTCGTAAATCACTTGTAATCGAGCCAATGCGTTCAGTAATTGTTACATTTAAATCGTTATCAATTAAACTAACGGGGTTGGAAAAGCTATCCGGCTTTGACGTATACAAGAAAACATTATAACCTTTATGCGTCAATTCTACACATAATGCAGTACCGATATTCCCGCCGCCCAATATACCAATATTTATACTCATATTCTCAATTCCTGAATTATTAGTACTCCGCCAGGAGTTCTAAAATTTTTTTTACAAAATACTTAACATATTTAGCATAATAGTGTTTTACAGTATAAACACTATTATAAAACCAAGATTTTCATCACATAATTTCTACTTTGTTCCAGGAACCAACTCAAGAATTTGCTTAATCGGCATACAGAGAGCGTCAGCTTCTTTTGATCGTTCATTCTCAAGAATAGTAGTTGCAACCTTAAACATCGCGGGATATGAAGCTCTAAGCATATGATTTGCGTAAATAATTATATTTGCACCCCATTCATGGAGTTCATCCTCGGTAAACTGATTGTAGGTTGTCGGAACAAGAATAATCGGAATATCCTTGTATTCAATTCTGAATTTTAGACAAAACTCCTTGATATCGTTACCAGATTTTTCCTTACTATGTATCATAACTCCATCAGCACCCGCCTTGACATAGGCAAATGCACGTTCAAGTGCGTTAGAAACAGGGAAACCCGCAATGAGACTTTCAAGTCTTGCAATAATCATAAATTCTTTCGTTACTTGGGCTTGTTTTCCCTTACTGATTTTCTCACAGAAATCCGGGATTGTCGCCAGTGTTTGCCTAACCTCAGTACCGAACAGCGAGTTCTTCTTCAGTCCGACCTTGTCCTCAATAATAACCGCTGAAATACCATTTCGCTCAAGAGTACGGACGGTAAATACAAAATGCTCCGTCAAACCACCAGTATCTCCGTCATAAATGATCGGTTTTGTTGTACATTCCAGAATGTTTGTCAAGTCCTGTAAACGAGTAGTTAAATCTACTGCCTCGATGTCTGGTTTTCCTTTGCAGGTTGAATCAGTAAGGCTCGATGACCATATACCGTCGAATTCTTCTTTTTTGCCGTTAACTTCAACTTTAGTATGTTCTATGATTAATCCTGTTAAACCTGAATGGGATTCCATAATTCTTACTATTGGTTTTGCTGTAATTAATCTTCGAAGCATTTTTTGTCGAATTTCAGGTGTTGTTCCAATTTCTTTAATCTGAGCATTCAAACTTGTTGATGAAATACCGGGAGTATATAAGTGAAAATTTGTAAGCCACTTAAGGATAAAAAATTTTCTAAAAGCCTTTTTTTATCTTCTGTGTTTGTAAGTTTTGTTAATATTTTTTGCATAATTATTATTTGTTTTTAAAAAAACTCTTTGATTGAACAAAAGTCTCTTTACTATTTTCAGAAAAAGCATGTTCAGCTCTAGGCAATTTACTTAGTAAAAATTGCCTAGACCCGAATATCTAGAGAAAAATTGCCCTTAAAACGCACTTCTTGGTAGCCGAAACATACTCAAGCGCCTTTTTAAGGTATGTTCAATTAGTGAACAGTATACTGGAATTAGGAAAAAAACACAAGAGGAAAGTATCAATTTTTAGGGGAAGAGTTAACAAGATA
>JAAYNE010000152.1 GCA_012521015.1 Clostridiaceae bacterium
ATAATTGCACTAAGGCATCAGCGAAAGAATCGGCATTGTCATCACAAAGAACGCCAAGTTTTTCATCAATTCTTCTTACACTATCTTTTACCTTTACCGATATTAATGCCATACCGGAAAGACCGTATTCATACAATTTTGTAAATGGTTGTACCAAATAATAATCTTCCATTCTGGCAAAACATACGCCCACATTGCAATTGTCATAAAATGGTGTAATCTCTTCACCCGGCACATAACCATGTACTTTTATGTAATCACCTGCAGAAAATCTTTGAATTTCCGCCTTAATGTGATTCATTCCATTGCCCTTTCCAATAATATCGTATCTCAAATCTGCATTTGGTCTTTTTTCTCGAAATTCTACAACACCTTCAATCGTTTTATACACATCTCTTTGCACTGCCAATGTACCAACATATAATAATCGCAATTTGTCAAATTGTTTATTGGTGGAGCTTAATATATTAGCACCTATTGGTAATATTTTAGTATTGTTTGCTAAATGTAAATGTTGCTTTAAATCTATTGATATAACAACCTTATGACGAAAAAACAATGCTTCAAAAGTCATTAATAAATTTTTTAGAAACCGATTCCATTTATTAGAATTAACACACCCTGTTCTGTAATCAACTATAACTTTTCTAAAAGGAACTAATATCCGTACAAGCGACACACCTCTAAAATAAGATAAATATAAAACGCTATTACTAGTTTTATATGCTGCATTTACAATTTCTTGAATCAACTTTATTTTCTTGTAAACCCTATTTTTTTTCTCTACATAAATCACTTTTGTTGAAGAAGGTGGCGTAATTTTAGGTTGTCCTTGATCGTAACAAATATAAATAAAATTGTATAAATCAACTAAATCGTAACAATAGGTAGCACTAGTAGATGCTCGCCCGAATTGAGCATTTTCTTCTATAATAATAGTTTTTTTCATTGGCAAAAATATTTTACACAAACGTACACAATGTGTCTCTTATAAATTTGGATACATTATATACAGGTATTACTACTGATATTGCTATTTTATTTTCCATTTTGTTTTTAATATTATTATAAATTCTGTCAAATTTTTGTAAATTGATAGATCCACCTAAACAACTTAGGAAATCTAACTCTAAATCTTACAGAAAACTTTTGTTCGCTTAAATCAATGTACGATAGAATATGCTTAACTTCTTTTTTATATGTGCCTCTCAACAGATACGGATAAACACCACTGATACAAAATCTGTCGAAAAAACGTCTGAAATCAGAATTTTCTAATCTATAATCGGTATATTTCTCTATATAGAACGGTAAAAAATGTTTCAAAGGAATCACCTTATTCATAGCTCTGTTTTCTGCATCAATACGATAAAAAGCTAATATTTTACTATTAAATGCAACAGGATAATTGAGTATAATGCGCCACCACATATCAAGGTCTTCGCTATATGCCATCCTTTCATCAAAATATCCTACTTTTTCAAACACTTCTTTTTTCACCACCACACTTGATGACCAAAATACATTGGATTTTTTTGCTTTATTCCAATGATTATCTACATATCCTCTTAAGTTTGGAGTGTCCGTATAGTGTGCTTGCATTGTTTTGCATCCCTCTTTGTCTATATATCCCCATCCCATTCCCCACATCGCTGCTTGGGGAAAATCAGTAATCATTTGAACTTGCTCTTCCAAATAGTTGGGTTCCCAATAGTCATCGGCATCTAATAGAGCTATGTAATTGTACTTAGCCTCCTTAATACCTACGTTTCTTGCAGATGAAACTCCTCCATTTGATTTGGAAACAACACGGATTCTTTCATCTAAAAATTTGTGTACAATATCTATACTGCCATCCGTAGAACCATCGTCAACTACCACTACTTCAAAGTCTTGATATGATTGCTGCATAACACAGTTTAAAGTTTGTGTTATGGATTTGACCTTATTGTATAATGGAATAATTATTGAAATCATCATTTTTCCCATAAAATCAAATTGTAATTATCAAAACTTGTTTAAAATCAGCAACTTCAAATCTCTTAACGCTTTATTCTTTTGTATATCCGCATTAGAATATATATACAATATCCACAATAAAAAGGATGCCTATACATAAGCCTATATTTAAGTGGAACTTTTTTCAAATCAATTAACCCAACCGCCCTTTTTGCCAATATATATTCATCCTTATTTTTACCAAAATAGTAAGGTAAGGAATGTGCAGCCACAATAAGAGCTATATATCTTTGAAAATCAGGATGTCCTTCATATAAACACTTGTATTTATCAACATAATTGAACAATGTCTGATTATAAGGTTTAGGCTTCAGCATTGCTCTATTTTCTGCATCATGTCGGTAATGAACTAACACCGTTGCACAAAAAACAACAGGAAAAATCGCAATAATACGGTACCACATATCCAAATCTTCACTGTACCGTATTCGTTCATCAAAAATACCGGCAACTTCAAAAGCATCTTTCTTTATTACAACTGATGACGAACAAAACAAATCAGACGTTCGTGACATCGTAAAATAATTAAGCACATATCCTTTAAAATCTAATGGTAAACCAGTATATAACAACTCTTTTTCATTACCATTAATATGAGCATAGTTGCACCCCCACATTTTAGCTTTGGGAAATTCTTTAATCAAACCATGCTGTACTTCGAGATAATTCGGTTCCCACACATCATCAGCATCTAAAAACGCCACGTGATCGTATTTTGTTTCTTGAATACCACGATTCCGTGCAGAACTAACACCTCCATTCTCTTTTTGAATCAATCTGATTCTTTCGTCTTTAAACTGCTTAACAACATCATAACTGCCATCTGTAGAGCCATCATCAACCACTATCACTTCAAACTTTTTAAATGTTTGATTTAAAACACTTTGAAGAGTGCTTGACACACTTTTTTCTTTGTTATACAATGGAATGATGACACTAAACATTAACAGTCTTTACTTATTATATTATTACCTTTTATTGTCTTTAAAATAAGATTTGCAACATAATCAGGAGTACACTCTTTATATAGCGAACTTACTTCTTCAAATGAAAGCTGTTTTCCTTTGTTTTTTACACAAAATGCCTCAAACTTATTCAACACATTTTCAGTTATTTCCTTTTCTTCAAATAGTTGAAGTCCTATCGGATATTTTGCCATATATGGCAATGTAGCACAATTTTCTATTTGGCTAATATTGATAATGGGCTTTCCCATACTCACATAATCGATAAGTTTGCTGGGAAGTAAATTAAATTCCTTATTGCCGATATTTATCAGAATATCAGCCTTTTGGGCGTACCAATCAGCCTTTTCAGGCGACACTTCGCCATGGTACACAATATTAGAAATTTTTCCGGACAAATACTCATCGACAAACTCTGACGAAAAATCTTCATTAATCCCCCCCACACAATGCAAAGTTATATTTTTATTTTTTAATAATCGAATTATATCAAACAAAAACTTAGGATTTCTAACATTCGAATATAATTTTCCTATAAAAAAACAATGGCATTTTGTGTTATCCAAATCATCTGTAAACTCATCATTTATAATACGTTTAATAATATTTGGAAATTCTGTAGGAATAAATTTGTCTATATTTCTATTAAGCGGTTCAATATCGGCATATTCCTTAACCACTAAAGGGGGCGCAAATATTTTGTTTGCCAAATCGTCCAAAGCAGCTTCTTTTTGCATCATTTTGGGCACATTACTCCAACGCGCATGTTGCAAAGTGGAATAAGGTTCCATCATATAAAAAACCACCAAAAGTTTTTTAGCAAACCATGATGCAATATCCAAGGTATAAAAAGGCATTGAACAAGCAATGATGCAATCCACCTCTTTTCGCCTAATCATTCCATTAATATAAATTATGCATTCTGCATCGTATGGCATTTGATTATAACGTATTCTCCTATATTTGTACCAATAATTATGAGGAGTTATTAAGTATTTTATTATACGGGCTATTTTATATTTGTAAATTCCTTTTTTATCAATTTGAAAACTTTCTGAACGTAGATAAGGTTGATGAATCACCTCACAACCTTTGTATTCTTTTATTTTAAGTTGCTCCGTTGTAATAGGCCGTCCCATTATCTTAATCTCTATGTCATCATATTTTAGTAACTCATCAATGACACGGTAGACTATTCGGGAGTTTGCAGACGTATTGGGATACAACTCATCAAGTAAAAAAAGAATTTTCATAATAATACCTCTATCATTCAGACCAAACTACACGCTTTATATAATCCGTATAACTTATAATTATTCTAACCACTTTATCGCTTACATTAGGCATAGTATAATCTGCCACTTGTCTAAAATTACGATTGTCGAGATTCTGATTTTGTAGTTCTGCCAATCCTTGCATAATTCGCTCAAAATTTAATCCTACCATCATTACACTAGCTTCTTCCATGGCTTCGGGGCGTTCGTGCGCTTCACGAATGTTAAGTGCTTTGAAATTTAAGATTGAAGATTCTTCGCTTATTGTACCACTATCCGACAACACCGCATTGGCATTTATCTGTAATTGATTATAATCGGTAAATCCCATTGGTTTCATTAATTTTACCAAAGAATGAAACTTTACATTTTTCTGCTCTATCATTTTGCGTGTGCGCGGATGACAAGAAAAAATTATAGGATAATTATAAGTTTCAGCAATAACGTTTAATGCTTTTACAAGATTGAAAAAATTAGTTTCGTTGGCAACATTCTCCTCTCTATGAGCAGATACTACATAATATTTCCCTTTCTCTAGACCCAATGTATTGAGAATATTCGATTTTTTTATCTGAGGCAAATATTTGTTCAGCACTTCAAACATTGGACTACCGGTTTTGATAATTCTATCGGCAGGCAATCCTTCTTTTAAAAGATATTCACGTGCTATGCTGCTGTAAGGCATGTTTATGTCGGAAATATGATCCACTATTTTACGATTACTTTCTTCCGGCACACGTTGGTCAAAACAGCGATTACCAGCCTCCATATGGAATATAGGTATATGCCGTTTCTTTGCTGCAATAGCGCAAAGACAAGAATTTGTATCACCAAGTACAAGAAACGCATCGGGCTTTTCTTTTTCAAGCACAGAATCGATATTAATCAATATTTGTCCGGCTGTTGTTGTCGCATTAGTGCCTGCTGCATTCAGAAAATAATCCGGTTTACGAAGTTTCAAATCTTCAAAAAACACCTCATTTAACTCATAATCATAATTCTGTCCGGTATGCACAAGGATATGTTCTATCGCAGGACTTGCATCCAACTTTTGAAGCACACATGCTAGTCTGATTATTTCAGGACGAGTGCCAACTACCGTTAAAACTTTTAATTTTTTCATAATCTTTTGTTTGTCCACTTAATATCGGTTTTAATTATTTTTCCGGGATTTCCTGCTATAATTACATTGCCATCCACAAAACTTTTTGTAACTACACTACCCGTTGCAATAATTGAATCATTACCTATTTCAACTCCTTTTAAAATGGTCGTTTTGTTTCCAAACCAAACTCTATCTCCTATTTTGATTGACTTTGATGGATTTATTCTATTTCC
>JAAYNE010000153.1 GCA_012521015.1 Clostridiaceae bacterium
GCTTTACCGGAGCAGATGGAACAGTCGTTGAAGGAACACCGCTAACATACGGTGAGATGGAACAGTTTTTAGCTTTAATCAACCAACATAGGAAGAATAATGGTGCTTCACCTCTTGTTTATGACTATAATTGGCTTGATGGCGGAAATATCAGAGCTGCTGAAATTGCATATGTTTTTGATCACACCAGGCCGGACGGTTCAAGCTGTTTTACTGCAGTACCGACGGATTATGTTTCTTGGAAGGGTGAGAATATTGCATGGGGTTATCCGACTGTGGAAAGCGTATTTGAGGCTTGGAAAAATTCATCGGAGCACAATAAAAATATGTTAAATCCTAATTTTAATACCGTAATGTTTACCGGTATCACGCCGAACAATGGTTATCGTACTTGGGTAACTTTATTCAGCAGCACAGAACCTTGGTGATTATGAACAATAGAGTCACCTGAAACAATAGAAGAAAAAGCAGCTGATGGTTATTGGAGAATAAACCCAATATCAAGAAGGATACGATTATGTATGCTAACGTGGTGGGCTAACGTGGTGCGATTAAATAATTGAATAAAATACTATATAAGGATATACTCAAAAAAGCATTTCGTTTTTTCTGTAATACTGCTTAAATTGTGTTATGAACATCGTTTATTTTGTAAAAAACAGAGAAAACTAATAAGAAGAGGGCACAATGGTTAAGCAAAGAAATGTAGTGATTAGGAAATTTATTTGGTTGTTGTTAATCGCTATAGTATTTACAATTCTTTTCACGGTCAATATAAAAGCAGAGACGCTAGATAATATTGAAACTATTGAGACTATTGAAACAATGGAGTCGACTGAAAAAATAGAAAATGAAGACTTAACAGAAAGTCAGGAAACAGTTACTGAAGAAGAACAGGAAGTAACGCCAACTGAAGTAACAGCGACAGAAGAAGCCGCAGTTGAAGAACAAGGAACATCTACAGAATATACTACAATAGAAGAATCAGAAGTAGGGAAATCAATAGAAGAAGCGGTATCCGAGAAACAAGGATCAGTAACAGAAGAATCAACAGCAGATGTTTTAAATGATTCTGCTCAATCTGGCGAAGATACGGTCCTGCCAACTTCTTATAGTCGCTCGACACCGTCCCAAGTAACGCGTTATATCTATGCTAATTCGATAATCAGAAGCACACCAAACGGCAGCGTGATAACTACTCTGAAAATGCCGTTGTTTGTGACCGGTATAATAGAAGGAGCGTGGCTCAAATTTACCTATAACGGAAGCACTGCCTATGTGGCAATGAGCGTGACCACCACCGACAATCCGGCGATTACCGGTTATGCGAAAAGTGCTGTTAACGTACGAGATACTCCTGGCGGTAGCGTAATCGGCTCATTATCTACTGGTTATAAAGTAAGCGGAATCTTAGTAGGCAACTGGGTCAAATTTATTTATTCAGGGAAAACCGGTTATCTATATGTCTCACTACTGCAAGCAACGCCGATTCAAGTAACACGCTATATCTTTGCTAATTCAAATCTGAGAGGTGCCCCAAACGGTAGTTTAATTACTACCCTCGAAATGCCGTTGTTTGTCAGCGGTACAATTGAAGGAGCATGGCTGAAATTTACCTATAACGGAAAAACAGCCTATGTGGCAATGAGCATGACCTCAACCAATAACCCTGCGATTACCTGTTATGCGAAAAGTGTAGTTAACGTACGAAATGCCCCCAGCGGATCAGTTATCGGATCATTGACAAAAGGTCATAAGATAACGGGTTACTGTGAGGGAGCATGGATCAGAATAACCTATAACGGTCAAACTGCTTATATAGCAGCAAAGTACACTGATATTAAACCTGTGCAGGTAACCTTATATATCCGAAGCAGAATTTTGGCCGTACGTCCTGACAAAAATTCTAAAGAATTACTGGGTGTTTTAAATAGAGGCACTAAGGTAACAGGCTACCGTGAGGGAGTATGGATCAGGATAATTTATAATGACCAAACGGGTTATATAGCAGCGAAATTTACTACAGAAGAAGTAGTGAATCCCAAAACGGGTATTCAAAAGCTTGACAAAGTATTAGATGAAGCACGTAAATGGATCGGCACTAATGAACGTAATATGGGGCATAAATATATTATAGATACCTATAATAAGCAGCCTAATCTTCCGCGTGGCTATCCGATGAGTTACAAAGATCCATGGTGTGCTGCTTTTGTAAGTTTTATCGGTATCCAAACAAAGACAACAGATATTCTTGGCAGAGAAGTTTCTGTTTACTATCATATGAAATTTTTTATGAAAAAGGGTCAATGGATTGAAGATGGTACTATAACACCTCGTCCTGGTGATTTGGTAGCTTTTAGTTGGAACGCAACCAAACAGCCGAACAATGATTTCCCAAATCATATCGGGTTTGTTGAAAGTATTGATAACGGATATTTTTATACAATAGAAGGTAATGCTTCCCTAGTAAATAATACTTCCCCGGAAGATTTGGGTATAGATTATGTCGAGAGGAAAAGATATGAAATAGGATCACGTGTGATCAGGGGGTTTGCACGTCCGAATTATAAATAGATGAAGTTAATAATTGCGTATTTATAAAAAATATATTATAAACATACTAATAAATATTATGAAGCAAAAGAAAACAGAAATCATTTCTACTTGAATTGAAAGTGAAAATTGATTATCAAAATGCAAGAAAAGAGAAGTTATGCATTTTTGATAAATGATAATTATTTTAAGGATTAAATGCCAAAATGATGAAAAAACAAAAAAAGATAGTTTTCGAAATTCCATGTGTTCTGATGTTGGTAATGCTCATAATATTTGGTTTATTATCAGTGGAGATACCGGTTTCAGCAGATTCAATTATAATTAATAATGATTTAAGTGAACAAGAGAATGTTACACAAAAAACTTCTATAGTTCCACCAGTTTTGGAAACCTTGTATGTCCAAAGCAGATCATTGGCAGTTCGTCCTGCCAAAAATTCAACAGTTTTACTTGGCAAATTAACCGGAGGAACCAAGGTAACAGGTTATCGCGAAGGTGCATGGATAAGAATAACCTATAACGGTAAGACAGCATACATAGCGGCAAAACACACAGATACAAAACCTGTTTTGGAGACTTTA
>JAAYNE010000154.1 GCA_012521015.1 Clostridiaceae bacterium
GCTTTACCGGAGCAGATGGAACAGTCGTTGAAGGAACACCGCTAACATACGGTGAGATGGAACAGTTTTTAGCTTTAATCAACCAACATAGGAAGAATAATGGTGCTTCACCTCTTGTTTATGACTACAATTGGCTTGATGGCGGAAATATCAGAGCTGCTGAGATCTCATACGAGTGGGCTCATACCCGACCGGACGGTTCAAGCTGTTTTACTGCAGTTCCAACGGAATATACGAGTGCTAGGGGTGAAAATATTGCATGGGGTTATTGGGATGTAGAAGATGTATTTGAAGGTTGGAAAAATTCAGAAGGACACAATGAAAATATGTTGAATCCTAATTTTAATGCCGTAATGTTTACCGGTCTCACACTGAACGATGGCATTAGAACATGGGTAACGCTGTTTAGCAAAACAGAACCTTGGTGAGCAATAATCCTTTAATAAAGAAAAGAATAATACTTATAAAGAAGAGGATAAAATGTTAAGAAAAAATACTGTTATAAATTACTTTGTGATGCTTCTATTGATTTCAATAGTGTTCACAAGTGTTTTTTCAGTTGCTGTAAAAGCAGAGACCTTAAAAGAAAATACTAAAACTGGAAAAACAGCAGAGCTTGCTGAAATAATAGACGAAACAGAAGTTTCTAAACCAGAACCAATTGAATCAGTTGAATCTGAAGTATTGTTAGGGGAAGTGACAAGCGATTCTGAAACATTTTTGACTGAAAATACCCTCTCAACAGAAAAATCTACAAGTGAAGATATAGCAGAAGGACAAGATTCAACAACTGAAAAAATAGCTGTTCAAGAACAACAAAAGTCAGCAAGCGAAGAGTCCACAACAGCTGAATCAGATAAGAATGCTCAATTTGATGGTATTTCGGATTTGCCTAAATTATCCGGACGTGCAATACCGTCACAAGTAACACGCTATATCTATGCTAATTCAATAATCAGAAGTACACCAAACGGCAGTATAATAACTACTCTTAAAATGCCGTTGTTTGTGACCGGTACAATCCAAGGAGCCTGGCTCAAGTTTACCTATAACGGAGCTACAGCTTATGTGGCAAATAGCGTAACGACAACCAATAACCCGCCGATTACCGGTTATGCAAAGAGTGCAGTTAACGTGCGCAATGCTCCCGGGGGATCAGTTATCGGAACGATACCTTTAGGTCATGAGGTTAGAGGTGTTCTGATCGGCAATATGGCTCGATTAACTTATAACGATCAAGTCGGTTATGTCTACGTATCCATGTTGCAAGCAACACCGGTTCAAGTAACACGTTATATCTATGCTAATTCGATAATCAGAAGTGCACCGAATGGAGAGGAAATCACTACTTTATGGCGACCATTGTTGATTAAAGGTAAGAGAGAAGGTGCATGGATTAAGTTTAATTATGACGGGAGCACTGCTTATGTCGCTGCAGGTGTAACAACCACGAATAACCCGCCGATATCAGGTTATATCAATCGAACTGTTAATGTCAGAAAAACACCGGGTGGAATAATTACTCATATAATTCCAATCGGTTTCCAGGTGCAAGGTGTTTTAGTAGGTAATACAATAAAGATTCATTATAATAATGAAACCGGTTATGTGGATGCTTCATTCCTCCAACGGAATACTGTCTATATGCCTAGATATGTAGCAGCTAATTCAATCATTCGCACTAAGCCTAAGCCTAAAGGTAGTATAATCGAAATATCTGAGCAAGCATTTCTTGCAGAACATGGTTATATTAAAGATAAATGGTTTCATTTTACTTATCAAAAAGGATACTTAGCTTACTCAGCTTGTGTGGAATTAAGTTCTACAGCTCCCACCCTCAGTCATCAACATAATTGGAGATCAGTTTATAAAAAAGAGAAAATATCTGATGGCTATTTTAAAGATACAATAATTATGGCACTTGATGTAAGTGATCCGGAATATGGCAATGGTGAAACTCTTCCTGTGGGTGTACAAGAGTATGGCGGAATTGCTTACTTCTTTGCAACCGGATATATTGCAAAAGATCGGGAAGATCTGGATGTTTATACAGATTATTGTTTTGCTAATGACATTTCGACCCAGCATGGAAATTATGTTCCGTCAATTGAATGGGACGGAGTTCGTGATAAACCCACAATTCCTTGGACGATCTATGTTAAAGAACCTCAATATCTGGAAAGTATCGATTATGTCTGCGAATGTGGTGCAATTAAATAAATTTTAGATATGATCCTTATTTGAATTAATACACTCAGAATTTGAGACAAACACATAAAATCAGATTTCATAACAGCGCACCTATCTTAGTCGGTACGCTGTTTTTTATTGTATAAGTAAGCTGAGAGCGAAACGGCACAGAACGAAACAAATAAACCAACTGTAATGGATATTAAGGAAATTATGTTGTTGTTTTATATGAAATTGGTTTTTATTTAACCGGTTCCTTACAATAATCCAATATAATTTGTATGACACAAAAGTTATATCCAAAAAGGAGGATAATAAATGATTAAAAAAAACAATACGATTATTAAAACTATTGTTTGGGTTCTCTTATTTTCATTGGTATTTGCAAATATCTCTTCAATTAGTGTAAATGCTGAAACAATTGAAACTTCAGAAACTGTAGAAACAATTGATGAAATTGCTGAAACAACGGCAAGTGAGGACTTAACAGAAAGTTCGGAAACACTTGCTGAAGAGGAACAAGTCGTAACACCGACTGACCCGGTACCAACAGAAGTGGAATCGGCAGAGAGTACAGAAGTTCAAAAACAAGCAGAAGCACAAGAAACAGTCGAAGAATCAATAAGCGAAACAGTAAACGACATTAATAAATCTGATGAAGTTGTTACTGCTCCAAAACCGGCAGCTCGTTCAACACAATCACAAGTAACACGCTATATCTATGCTAATTCAATAATCAGAAGTGCACCTAACGGCAGCGCAATTACTACGCTCAAAATGCCGCTATTCGTGACAGGTACAATACAAGGATCCTGGTTCAGATTTACTTATAACGGCAATGCAGCTTATGTAGCAACCAGTGTGACAACGACCAATAATCCGGTGATAACCGGTTATGCGAAGAGTGTGGTTAATGTAAGAAATGCTTCTGGTGCAACAGTTTTAGGTACCATTCCAAAAGGTTACGAAGTTAAAGGTGTTCTGGTCGGTAACAGGGCCAGATTTACTTATAATGGCCAAACCGGTTATGTTTATGTTTCTACGTTGCAAGGAACGCCGATTCAAATAACATGCTATATTTATGCTAATTCAGTAGTCAGAAGTGCACCAAACGGCAGTGCGATTACAACGCTCAAAATGCCGTTGCTTGTGACCGGTACAATTCATGGTTCCTGGATCAGATTTATTTATAACGGCAAGGCAGCTTATGTAGCACAAGGTGTAACTACATCCAATAATCCGCCGATCACCGGTTATGCTAAGAATGCGATTAATGTAAGAAAAACTCCGGGTGGAGCGGTTTTGGGTACAATTGCCAAAGGTTACGAAGTTAAAGGTGTGCTGGTTGGAAATTTGGTCAAGTTCACTTATAAAGGACAAACCGGCTATGTTTATGCATCGTTGCTGCAAGGAACGCCGATTCAAACAACATGCTATATCTATGCTAATTCAGTAGTCAGAAATGCGCCAAACGGCAGCGTGGTGACTACTTTATGGCGTCCGCTTTTTGTAACTGGTACAATACAAGGCTCCTGGCTCAGATTTACCTATAACGGCAAGGCAGCTTATGTAGCGATGGGTGTAACCACGACAAGCAATCCTGCGATGACCGGTTATGCTAAACAAAAATTGAATGTGAGAAATACCCCGAGTGGATCAGTGATCGGAACATTAGCTTTAGGTCGTCAGGTCAAAGGTGTTTTGGTAGGTAACATGGTAAGATTTACCTATAACGGAAAAACTGCATATGTCTATGCTACATTATTACAAAAAGATCCGGTTAAAGTATCCGGGTATGCAAGTCAAAACTTGTCTGTCAGAAGTTATAGTGATAATTCGGTTATCGGAACATTATTCAAAGGACGACCGGTATCCGGACAATTGATCGGCAATAAAGTTGTATTTACTTATAATAACAAGAAAGCAACTGTATACTACAGTTTAGTTTCAACCAAGCCTGTAACCTATAAAGGTTATGTTGTGGCAAATGCCAAAAAATATTTTGAACCAAATGGCAACAGTTACGATAGCCATAGATTCACAAATGATATAACAGGTATTTGGCAAGGAGATTGGTTGGAAGTTGATAATCGTGGAATTATACAATATGTTTATAAATCAAATATCAGAGATTATAAACCGGCATCGTATGGCGTAAGTTATACTGCTTCATATGGATCAACTGTAACTACTGAATATAAAAATGCTTTAGCTGTAGCAAAACAATATTTAAAAATAATACCTCTTTCAAAACAAGATTTATACGAACAATTATTATTTGAAAAATTTAGTGATAAGGCAGCACAATATGCTACCGAAAATTGTGGTGCCAATTGGTATCAGGAGGCTGTTAAATCGGGCAGAAGTTTCTTAGAAACATTCCCTGATTGGAATAAACAAAATCTGTATGATCAATTGTCATCAGAAGCTGCTACCATGTTTACTCAAGATCAAGCCCGATACGCAGTAAATATAATATTCAAATAACGATTAATCCAATAATAAATTGTGTAAAGCATACATGCCGGTATAGAATCTATATATGGGTATGTATGCTGTTTTTTATTAGTATCACATGAAAGAATTGTGAGAATAACTTAAAGATAATTTTGAAATTTTCTCATTTTATTTAATCAAGAAAAATGACGAGGGTGATAAATATAATGCTAAAGAGTAACAAAAATATTGTTCAAAGTATTAAAAGTATTAGTTGGCTACTATTAATCGTAATAGCATTTACAAGCATTTTCTCGGTCAAAGTAAATGCAGAGACTGTTGAAATTTCGGAAACCGCTGAAATTACAGAGGCTACTGAAATGACTGAAACTTTGGACACTGCTGAATCGACAGAAATAAATGAAACTTCAGAAACAGTTGCAACCATTGATAATATTTCAGAAATAACAGCTGAAAATGCTGAGATTGCAGAAAATGCAGAAATGTCTGCAACTGCTGAAATTTCAGAAATAGCTGAAACGACAAATATTGAAGAATTAACAGAAGTTTCTGGCCCGCTAACAGAGTCCGATAGTTCAATAACTGCAAGGACTACTAATACGGGAAGTGCAACGAGATACATAGTAGCTAATTCGATAATCAGAAGTGCACCGAATGGCAGCATTATCGTCAGACCATGGCGACCGTTTCTGGCAACCGGGACAATTGAAGGAGCCTGGTTCAAGTTCACCTATAACGGAAGTACGGCTTATGTGGCAATGAGTTCAACAAGGACAACCAATCCACCGATGACCGGTTATGCTAAAAGCAAGCTTAATGTAAGGAAAACCCCGGGTGGAACAGTTATCGGTACAGTCATCAGAGATGATCAAGTAAAGGGTGTTCTTGTTGGCAGCTGGGTTAAATTTACTTATAACGGAAATATCGGTTATGTCTATGCTTCATTACTCCAAAAAAATCCTGTTGAACAAAAATATGTTTATATCAAAGCGGGATCGAATTTACGGAAAAGTCCCAACGGTCAAATTATAGAAACATTAGGAATGCCGGTATATGTGAATGCAAATGTTACAGGGAATTGGCTTTTTTTCCAAAGAAATAACATGACAAATTATGTGTATAATTCAAATACCCAAACTACTCCCCTAACTGTTACCGGATATTTAAAGAGTGATACCAACGCAAGATTATCTCCTGATATAAATGGTACCATCTACGATATACTGCCAATCGGTTTAGATATTTCAGGTACAATGAACGGCAATTGGGTTGAATTCATAATCGAAGACGATTGGTATTCTCAAACTTGTTATGTTCATATTGGAACACTGTGTAAAGATCCGATTATTCAAGTACGTTATGCCAAATCAGATATCAATGTCAGAGATTACAATAATATAAACCATATAGTCGGTAAAATGTCGAGAGGCGAATTTATTAAAGGCAGAGTCATTGGCGACTACATTGTAGAGCAGAAAAACGGAATGGATATAGCAGTTTATCGTCATATCTTGTCACCAACTCCGATTCCATGTGCTGGCTATGCGGTTCCGAATACAAATGTCAGGAATACCCCTAACGGAAGTGTTTTAGGCAAGTATTCACAATATACTTATGTCAGCGGAACATGGCAAGGCAATTGGTTAAAAATTCAATATCAGGGTAAAACCGGTTA
>JAAYNE010000155.1 GCA_012521015.1 Clostridiaceae bacterium
ATCATTCCCTTACAATTCTTAAAAGCGGTTTTACCCGATCCGGCAAGCTTAGGCCCACGCACGGTCGGCAAAACCAATATCGGCGTCATTTTCCAAGGTAAAAAAGACGGAAAAGACAAAGTATATCGTCTCTATAATATTTGTGATCATCAAGAAGCATATAAAGAGACCGGAGCTCAAGCCGTATCCTATACCACAGGCGTTCCGGCAATGATCGGTGCGAAGATGATTCTTGAAGGCAAATGGAAACAGCCGGGTGTGTTCAATATTGAACAAATGGATCCGGATCCGTTTATGGAAGATTTGAATAGAAACGGTCTACCGTGGATTGAAGATTTTGATCCGGTACTGGTAGATTGATTTTAAGTTGATTTTCAATCAGAGGATTTTGATTGACATTTATCGAAATGGTTTTTTCAGAATTATTTTAGAAAAGTCTTTTGAATACTTTTTAGAATATTTTTATGAATATTATGAGGTCTTAATGCGGCAATTACCGAATCCGAAAAATTTGCTGTCGCAGCAAACCAGAACTTCCGGGATCAAGCCGGTGTTTCACGCAATTGAAACGCCTGCTTATGTTTTTGATCTTGAATTATTAACCGATAATTTAAAATATTTGTATCAATTAGCTAAAGCCTTGGATGTTAAAATAATATTTGCTCAGAAATCATATTCTTATTATTCAACCTATCCGTTAATCAGCAAATATTTAAGCGGCAGCACAGCTAGCGGCTTATATGAAGCGTTATTAGCCAAAGAAGAATTTCCCGGAGAAATCCATGTATATTCGCCTGCTTATAAGACAGATGAAATTAGACAATTGCTGAAATTTGTTGATTTTATCTATTTTAATTCATTTGCTCAGTGGCAAAAATATCTTGATTTAATTAATCAGGCAAAAAAAGTCAGGAAAATTCAAGTCGGATTAAGAGTTAATCCGGAATATTCCGCAACTAAACATGATCTTTATAATCCGGCGGGCAGATTTTCCCGTTTGGGTATTACTGCTCGGGCATTTGAACAGGGTTTCGCGGAATACGGTTTGGAAGGCATTGACGGTTTACACTTTCATGCACTATGTGAAGAAAATGCCGATTCTCTGGCTAAAGTCCTAACAATTTTTGAAAATAAATTTTCCGCATACATTCAGCCAATGTCTTGGCTGAATTTCGGCGGCGGACATCATTTTACCGGAGCGGATTATCAGGTTGATTTATTAGCTGATATTTTGCGGGATTTCAGATTGAAATATCCGGCACAAACAATTTATTTTGAACCGGGTGAAGCGATATCTTTGGATACAGGTTATTTAGTTTGTGAGATTCTGGATATCGTGCAGAACGAAATTAACATTGCAATTGTTGATACCTCGGCGACCTGCCATATGCCGGATGTTATAGAAATGCCTTATACACCAAGGGTTTTTCTGTTAGATGAAAAGTATTGTAAAGATGATTATTATATCGAAGCGGAGATTATTGACGATGAATTATTAAAAGAACAGACTGTTGTAAAAAGGGATAATATATATCGACTTGGGGGTCCGACTTGTTTGGCGGGAGATATTATCGGCAATTACAAATTTCCACGTCCTTTGCAAATCAATGACCGTTTGGTCTTTTGTGATATGGCCTTATACGCACATGTGAAAACCAATACTTTTAACGGAATGCCTTTGCCGAATTTAGTTACTTTGAAATCAGGAAAAAACTTTGAAGTTGAACGTGAAGCAACATATTTTGATTTCAAGAACAGACTTGGCAACGTGATGTCAAGACAAGATTAAAAACGAGTTTATTCCAATCACTAGATGATATTTCTCATTGCTATGTGCTTTGTTTTATAACGAATTGCCAAATGCCACAAATTAGTTTCACTTAACACTACATTTTCACTGAATATTGTATTTTCTCAGTTGTGGAATTAGGATAAAGATCAAGTGTTTTATTCTTTTGCATTCGGTACAATGAATAATAATGAAAAGGCAACGATTTTAAGGAAAATCTGTACAAGCAGCAGGCCTCGTGTTATATATAAAACAATTACGATAAATATAAAGATGCTGTTAATTATTTAAAGGAATATCCGGAGCTAATTTGACAAAATTGATAAATAACTGACAAAATTGATAAATAACTATTATATAATTATGTATATATATATTAATTAAAATTTTTTAATGTTGAGGAGAATATATGGGTCAAGAATCAGATCAAGCAATAGAAATTTCATTATCTGATATATTATCAAGCTTGAGAAATCATATTGTGTTAATTATTTTAATTACGATAATTACTGCCGGAGGTTTCTTTGGAATCAATAAATACGTTATCACTCCGACTTATGATTCTACGGTAAAATTTTATATTGAGGCTTCGCGGATAGACGAGGATAATCCAAGTGCAGGTCTTCAGGCTGTTAATTTGGCTCAAAGGATCTCTAACACTTATATCGAGTTGATGAAAACCAATTCATTTTTCAATTTACTGCAGACTGAAATTGATGCGAATTTGTCTATTTCTGAATTAGAGCGCAGTATCAGCTATAAAAGCCTACAAGAAACGGAAATTATAGAGGCGAATGTTCGAACAGACAGTCCTGAATTATCATTAGAAATAGCAAAGACCATTTCCCAAATTGCACCGGAAGCGATGAATGAAATCAAATCAAATGCCACGTTGAAAGTCATTGATCAACCATTACTGGCCGTGGATCAATCAACGCCACATACTATGCGTAATACAGTCTTAGGCTCAGTTCTCGGTTTGTTTATAGGATTTGTGCTGGCAATTTTAATAGACATGTCTAATATTAAAATAAAAACGGAAGAAGATATAACCAGAAATTTTGATATCAATGTAATAGGTGTTGTGCCGAAAGTGAAATGATGAGATAAAAGAATGGGCAAAGAATAAGCCGGGTTAGTTATAAAAACAAGTTATTTTAAGTTTAAATATAGAATTGATGAGGGAGGGAATAATGGCAAAAAGAAATAGACTCCAACCAAGACGATTAGATCCGAAAAGCGATCAGAAAATAGAGCATGTTAATAAAAACAAAGAGCAAGTCAGGGAATATTTTAATAATGCAAGGATTAATATTGATTACTCTATTATTAAGGAAGATGGCAGCGGAAAATCCTTTATTATTACAAGCGGCTTACAAGCCGAGGGCAAATCTTTTTGCGCTTTGAATTTAGCGAGATCTTACGGAAGCATCACGGAAAATAAAGTATTGCTATTGGAATGTGATTTACATGCCCCGAAGCTTCATCGTTACTTAAATGTCCCAAGCAAACCGGGATTAACCGACTTCTTGTCCAATAAAAACAACTTTTCAGAAATTTGTAGCTATAATCGGGAAGAAAATTTTCATGTAATAACGAGTGGCACAAGAGTGCCGAATCCTTCAGTATTTTTATCCGGCAAATTTTTCAGGAGTCTGCTTGAGAAACTAGAGAAACAATTTAACTATATAGTCATAGATACACCTCCCGTGCTCCAAGTAACGGATGCCTGTTCCTTTGTCGCATATACGGACGGGGCGGTCATTGTAACAAGAGCAGGTGAATCAACAAAGCCTAACTTAAAATTGACAATTGATACTTTGACAAAAGCTCAAGCAACAATCTTAGGTGTTATCTTAAACGATGTAGATTTTACGAAGAAAGGCTATGGTTATGGTTATGGCTATGGCTATGGCTATAGAATTGACGAGGATTGAAGAAATACCTGCTGTTTCTAAAGGAGAAATGAGTTGATGAATCATTTCATATTTCTTGATTCCCATACGCATATTCTTCCGGCTATGGATGATGGTGCGAAGAATATAGAAGAATCTGAACAGATGATTCGTTCTTTAAAAGAACAGGGAATTGAAGAATTATTTTTAACTCCCCATTATTATTCACATAAAGAATCCGTTGATAAATTTCTGCACAGAAGGGAAAAATCATTTCAAGAGCTTAAACCGATACTGGATCATTATGATATGAAATATAGTTTGGGAGCAGAAGTTTATGCCATTCCGGCTATTTTTAATTATGCCAATTTGGATGACCTATGCATTGAGGGAACTGATCTGCTCCTATTAGAAATGTCCTCGCCGAAGTCGGATCCGCAACATGAACTAAATATGATTCAAGAAATATATTCCAGACATTCCGTTGAAATAATTTTGGCGCATATTGATCGCTATCCTTTCATGCTGAAGCAGAAAACGTTGAAAGAATTTGCAAAGTTAGATGTTTATATGCAACTCAATTTGGATTTTTTAGATGCAGTTTTTTTTGTAAAGCAAAAATATTTAAGGTATATTAAACAAGGCTATGTACAGTTTTTAGGAACGGATTGTCATCGTATAAGAGATAAGCAAATCTCTAAAATACAAAAATACAGATCGCAGTTGGCAGCGAAATTGACAGCGGAAGAACTACAAAGCATCTATTAAATATCTATTAAAATGAAAATTAAGTTAGAGAACGATAAAATTATGAGCAAAATAAAAAAAGACAAAAGAAAACAAGAAAAAACGATGAAAATGGCAATCCTGATTGTATTTTCCATAATTTCTATTATATTTACTGTTTACATGTTAATGTCACGATTTTTTCCGCTCAAATATGCCGTCATCCTTATTGTAGCAATAGTTCTTTTAAATTTTACTATATATGCTTTACTTCTAACAAAAAAGAAAAAATGGAAAACAATTCTCAGTGCCATATTAATGGTTATTTCTTTAATTATCTTTGTTCTGGGAGCTTTTGCATTAAAAGATATCAATCGTGCCATCTCCAAAGTATCTTCTTCGCAAGAAGTAGATATCTACTCGATAATCGTCATGAAAAACAATCCGTACAAGATGGCAATCGAAGTCGAACAAGAAGATATAGCTCTTGTTGATTCTGATAAACAATCAATTATCCAAGAATTACTACCTAATAATCGGGATTATATAACAAATGCCTATTCAAGCTACCCTGAATTAGTCGAAGCATTATATGAAGGAACAGAACAATTCATCTTATTTGACGAAGCATTTCGTGAAATTATTTATAATGTATATGCAAATTTTGATGTTGAAACACGAGTATTGGTATCAACAAATCCAAACATAATAGAAGAATTAAAAAATGCCAAAATAAGGAGTCCGTTGGAATATTATGACATTATAAAAAAAGACAAAGCCGACAAACCGGAAAAAGGTGATTATACGGAATATGAATCGACAAAAGTGGAAAATGCCGAACCTTTTACCATGTTAATATCCGGTATAGATACATATGGGCATATTAATACAAAATCCAGGTCAGACGTAAATATTGTTTTGGCGATCAATCCGCAAAAGCATGAGATACTGATGGTGCCGGTAGTAAGAGATGCTTATGTTACAATTGCCGGAACAGGTTTCAAAGATAAGTTGACACATGCAGGTGTATTAGGTGTTGAAACAACAAAAAACTCCGTGGCGAATGCTCTGGGAATGCCGATAGATGTATATGTAAAAGTCAATTTTACGACATTGGTTGAATTGGTAGATACATTGGGTGGCGTAACCGTGGATAATCCGATCTCATTTTCTGGTGCCGGACATCATTTTCCAGCCGGAAAAATTCGTTTGAACGGTGCGGAAGCATTGGCCTTTTCGCGTGAAAGAAAGTCATTAGCGGCTGGTGACTTTGATCGTGGTATGAATCAAACTCGTGTAATTAAAGGGATCATTAATGAAGTGATCCAACCCAAAAGTATAACTAAATTCAGTACGATATTAGAACAATTAAGCGATTCATTTATAACGGATTTATCCGATCAAGCGATTCGTTCCATTGTACAGAATCAACTTAACACGGGTGGTTCTTGGACTGTTAATTCAACATCAATAACTGCTCAGGGACAAATGGGTTTACCATCCTATATGATGCCTGGATACAGCCTGTATTTTGCTGTATTGAATGAAGATTCTATCATAGATGTAAGAGAGAAATTGTTGCAAGTAATAAATGAATGAAACTTACAACTCAATACTTTATGATAGAGAACATAAAAAAGTGTGGGACGAGATGAATGAGCAAGCAATGTATTGAAAAATATATTGATAAAAATGGAAATGTAATTTACAGATCATCTGGTGCTAAATTACGAATTATCATTAGTGGTGCTTTTAAATTAATATTAGATAAAATTTTTGCTGTTTTGGGGATAATAATTTTGTTTCCTTTAATAATATTGATATCGTTTTTAATCAAAATGGATAGTGAAGGTCCAATATTTTTTCGACAAAAAAGAACAGGAAAAAATGGAAAAATTTTTAATGTGATAAAGTTCAGAACGATGTTTGCAGATAATAATCTACGTGATACAACAATAGCGGATCAACATACGAGAATTGGAAAAATTTTAAGAAAAACATCATTAGATGAAATTCCACAATTGTTTAATATATTAATTGGAAGAATGAGTTTCGTTGGTCCCAGACCTTGGATACCGGAATATTTTGAAAATATGAATGGCATTCAAAGACAAAGATATTTTGTAAAACCAGGGCTAACAGGTCTTGCTCAAGTAAATGGTAGAAATCATTTAACCATTTTAGAAAAAATAAATTACGACTTAGAATATGTGGAAAAATTTTCATTGGTTTTAGATATAAAAATATTCTTATTATCAGTATATACAGTATTAACTACTAAAGGTCATGATGCCGGGAAAGCACTCATAAGAAATGAGATAGAGTGTTTAAAAAATAGTAATAAGGTGTAGTGAGGTATAGAAGTAATGATATGTTCTCAGACTGAAAAACATATTCAAATACTAACCATTCGCCAGAAAAGCCAGGGCATTTGGTATAAAATCGTGAAGTGCGCTTTGGATGTAATGGTGCCTGTTGTTTGTTTGATTGTAGCTTTTTCCTTAATGCTGTTAATTGAGCTGACTATTAAAGGTGGAGACGGTGGACCGATCTTTTACAAACAACTTCGCCTCACAAAGGAAGGACGTTAGTTTTATGTTATCAAGTTTCACAGTGTGCGTGTAGATATGGAACAAGATGGGGTTTTGCGCTTAGCAACTCAGAATTATAATTGCATTTATACCAGTAGGAAATTTTTTGCGAAAGACTTGGTTGGATGAATTGTCACAATTTTTTAATATTCTGAAGGATGAAATGTCTTTCGTTGGGCCTAGCTCGGAGCACTCCGAAATTGTGCATCAATACGAAGAGAATTTCCCTGAGTATAGAAGTATAGATATGACACCTTTACAAAACGGGGCTTACAGGTCATGTACAGGTGTACGGAAGATACAATTTAACGTTCCATGACAAATTGCAGATAGATCTAATTGCATTATGACCGATCATTTTTTATTAACTTGGAACTGTGAATTTCGATGTTTTAAGCCCTGTTCATGCATGAAAGCACGAAGGTTGTTGAAGTGGGACAGACGACGGTGATAGGAATGAAGAACCAAGATAAAACAAGTGTTTGAAGTACTTTTTAGAGCTGAAGGTTGCTGAATTTTGATGGTGTGGTCAGGACTAAAGGTAAGAGTTTCGATGAGTTTATCGGTTGAGTTTGTTTTGGTTTTGAAGATGTTTTATGGAATAAACAGAGGGTTACGGTAGCGCAGATGGACGAGCGGCGTGAAAGTGATAACAGCAAAGGTGTTGTGGTTCACATAACTGTGGATGTTGTACGAGCCTATGCCCCTCACACCGCACAAAGATTATACGAACTTTTATAAAAGAAGAAATATCCCAGATTTTTTGAGATGAGTCAGTGATGTTTTGATGATTAAATACAAAGAAAGGATTATGGAAATATGAAGGTGGCATATTGCACAGGCTTCTGGTGCACGAATATAGGAAATGGCTTTTTCAGCCTAGGTGTGGAGTATGTGCTCAAGAAGATTATAGGTTCTGAAAATGTAACGGTTGTTTCTGATTATCAGACTTATACAACAAGCTACGGAAAGCGCCTCTACCCTCATAAGAATCAGCTTGAGTATATTACAAAACTCGATGTGGATTATATTGTGCTTGCAGGGCCGGTTATTTCAAAGTACTTTTTGTTGCTGTGGAAGAACATATTGCTTGAGTTAAAACAGCATAATGTTGGATATATGATCTTGAGTGCAGGTACCATGAAGCTTGATGAAGCGGCTAAACATGAGGTTAAAGAATTCTTTAAGGAATGCCCGCCATATGTTTTTTCCTCAAGAGAGCGTGAGACTTACGATGAGTTTAGTCGTTATGCAATCAATTCATATGATGGCATTTGTTTTTCGTTTTTTACACCTGATTATTATTCCCCTTGCAAAATTGATTTCGGACAGCCTTACTGGATTTCCAATTTTGATAAGATTATCGAGCCTCAAATATGGATAGGCAATTTAGAGCGAGAGCACACTCATGAATTTGAGTTTGAAGGTGAGAAGGTTTTTGTGAACTCATCGGCTACAGTAGCAGCTAAAACCGATCGATTCACCGATGCTCTTATCTACATTCGTAGTCTTTTGCGTGCACCACGGAGAGAAGATACCGTTGGTCGGTATATGTTGATAAGAACGGATCAACGGTTCCATCCACATTTTAGAAGCAAGATTTATGCATATAAAAATTCTTTCTGTGCGGATATACCATATGGCTATATCAATTTATATGCCAATTCTCAATTGACCTTATCTGACAGAGTACATTCTTGTGCAGTTACACTTGCTTATGGTCATTCTGCGATGCTTTTTGTAAAGACAAATAGAGTTGGACTGCTTGAGAGAGTTGGAGCAGGAGAGATAATAAAAAGGCCGGTGAAACTGGATTTTGTGACTATTAAACAAGAAAAAATAAAAATGCTGGAATGGCTTCAAAGCGTTTTATAGGACCAGTTTTAAATAGGAGAGTTTAATGAATATATTATTGTTTATGTCGAGTGGGCTGGATACCCCGGGTCCCTCACTACATCTTTACACAGCGCTGATTGAGGACCTTGTATCATACGGACATAATGTGCATTTGATTGAAAGCCATTCGACAGGGATTAATCCAGATTGTCCAGAAAGACTGGCTAACCTAGAGAATTTTACTTACGAAACCATCAATATTGAAGTTGTTGCCAAAAATGCATTTGTAAAAAGATATCTGGTAGGTGTTAAATATTGCTTTAAGGCGCGTAAGGTGTTCAAAGAGCAACAAGGTTTTGACGTTATGATGATTCAGTCTTGCCCGTGGGCGCCGTTTGCGGTTACCTTTGCAAAGAATTATGTAAAAGTGCCGGTAATCTACAATAGTCAAGATATGTTCCCGGGTGCTTCTATTGCGAACGGAGTGATGAAACAGAAGTGGATGCAGAAATTCTTCTATGCTTTTCAGAAAATTGCCTACAAGAAAGCTGACCACATTTCTGTTATTTCAGAAGATATGAAGCAAAAGGTAATTGAACAAGGCGTAGTATCGGAAAAGATTACCATCATTCCAAATTGGTATGATGATAAGAGTGTGAAAGAAATCCCGTGGGATGAAAATCTTTTTATTAAGAAGTATGGCATGAAGAAAGATATTTTTTATGTTCAGTACGCAGGTACAATGGGATTCAACTTTGATTTTCAGATGGTAATTGATGTTGCTGAAATTCTTAAAAACGAAAAGAATGTTGTATTTCAGATGATTGGTTCTGGAAGCCAAAAAGATGTTTTTGAAAAAACTGCCAAGGAACGAGGATTATATAATATCGTCTTCCTGCCGTTTGAGCCGCAGGAAATGGTTTCTCATGTTTATAGTGCTTGCTCTGTTTGTTTGATCCCACTTCCCAAAGGAGTCATTGGCAACTCCGTGCCCAGTAAGGCGGGGTTGTTGATGGCGTGTAATCGTGTGATTATTACTTCAGCGGATCCTGGATCTGAATACAACAAAATGTTTGAAAGAGAGCAGATTGGCATTGCGTATTCCACTGATGATTCGCGAGGAGTAGCAGCTGGAATTCTTAAACTTCGAGACAACCCAGACTTAAGAGAACGGTATGCTGATAATGCACAGAAATATGGCAAAGCAGTTTATGCCAGAACTATAAATACAGGGCTATATGAAGATCTTTACCGGAGAATTGGAGAAAAAGCATAATGAAAGTTCTATTTTTGGGCTTTGGAAAAGTTGCGTATATGCCTTATATGAATTTTTATCTAGATGCTTTGAAAGATAAAGATATACAGTTTGAACTGATTTACTGGGACCGGGATGGAAAGCTGGATGCAGAAGTTCCAGAGAGCATTTCTAAAGCATATAAGTTTGAAGCACATCTGGAGGAGCAACTTCCATTTAAAAGTAAACTGAAATATTTTGTAAAGTACCGAAAATTTGCCCTTAACGTCCTAAAACAGAATGTTTACGATAGAATTATCGTATTGCACACTACACCTGGTTTGACGCTGTTAGACTATCTTGTGCGCAAATATAAAGGGCGCTATCTACTGGATTTCCGGGATGTGTCGTATGAGTATATTCCAGTTTATTGTGGGTTGGTTGGTGTTCTTTCTAAAAACAGTGCATTAACATTTGTGAGTTCAAATGCTTTTCGGAAGTTTTTGCCAACAGAGGAAAATACTTTTACCATCCATAATTACATGGAGGATTCTTTGAATCACAAAATGATTAGAAAGCAATCCCCAAGAGAGTGGAAAGTTCTCCGGGTGAGTTATTGGGGCCTTATACGACAGGTTGATGTGAACCAGAAAATCATGGATGCGCTAGGTAATGACCCTCGATTTGAACTACATTATTACGGAAGAATGCAGCAGGATGGCAGAGAAATGGAAAAGTATGTTCATAGTAAGGGATATGGGAATATCTACTTCCACGGTGCATACATGCCTGATGACCGATATAGCTTTGCGAAGGAGACAGACTTGATCCATAACATTTATAACTGTGGACATACAACGGGAAATGCTATGGGGAATAAGTATTATGATGGTATCATTTTTGGTATTCCTCAGATCTGTACTGAGGGATCATACATGGGAAAGTTAGTCAAACAGACAGATGTTGGTTTAACAATTGATTTGAACGCTCCAGCGATAGCAGACAAGATTTGGGAATATTACAATTCCATTTTATGGGATAGGTTTGAATCTGCATGTGCTGCTGAGCTGAGCGTCGTTGAAGAACAACAAAAAGAAACAAAACAAAAGTTGATGGAATTTTTGCAAAAATAGTAGAGAGACAAAGAATTAGTGCAAATTGGGAACGAGATTACGTGATCTAATGAGGAGCTAAAGTGATGCGAACATCATTTGAAAAAATAAGAATAATTTATATGATATTTATTGTGTTTTTGCCACTGTTTTCTGTTTATGCTTCTGGTATAATTGGATTAATGTTTGGGGATTTTTAACTTCTTATTTTCTTCTTTTATAGAATTGTAATGAGAACAAAAGATATAAGTTTAATAATATCATTTAAAATATACCCAATGGCTCTACTGATTGTTGTAATATCTGTACTTTCAATGGTTTCTACATTAGGACAGAGTAAAGTAGATACATATAGTATCATAATCCGAATTATTAGAAGAGTGTTATACTATTTATTTGTTGTACTTATTTCTGGCGAATGGTTTGATGCAGACAATGATAATAAATTGATTGTAAATGTTGGTAAAATCGGTATGGTTTACTTATTTGTACAGTATATTGCTTATTACTCTGCAGGTATAGTATTGCACAGCTATATACCATTTTTGCCAGCCTATCATGAAAATTATGCGCTAAACGATTAAAAGGAGATCTATGAATTATTTTCAAAACAAAACCTTATTAATTACAGGTGGAACCGGATCATTTGGAAATGCTGTTTTAGATAATTTTTTAGATTCTGATTTAAAAGAGATTAGAATTTTTTCTCGAGATGAATTAAAACAAGATAATATGAGACATTATTATCAGCAGATAGAACCGGAACTTTGTAATAAAATAAAATTTTATCTGGGGGATGTACGGGAAATAGATAGCATAAGGAATGCGATGTATGACGTAGACTTTGTATTTCATGCTGCTGCTTTAAAGCAAGTTCCTTCATGTGAGTTTTTTCCGATGGAAGCAGTTAAAACAAATATTATTGGAACAGACAATGTTTTGAGTGTTGCTATAGAAACAGGAGTTAAGAAAGTAGTTTGTCTTTCAACTGATAAAGCTGTTTATCCGGTCAATGCAATGGGAACTTCAAAAGCCATGATGGAAAAGGTGGTTGTTGCGAAATCAAGAACCATAGACCCTAAGAAAACATTAATTTGTTGTACTCGCTACGGAAATGTATTAGCTTCAAGAGGTTCGGTTGTGCCACTCTTTATCAATCAAATTAAAGACAATAAACCGTTAACAGTCACTGATCCTAAGATGACAAGGTTCATCATGACACTACAAGAAGCTGTCGATTTAGTTATGTTTGCTTTTAATAATGCCAATCCAGGTGACATTTTGGTTCAAAAAGCACCTGCATCTACGATAGGGGTTCTTCGGGATGCAGTGAAAGAACTCTTTAAACCGGAGCATGAAGATGTAATTATTGGTATTCGGCATGGTGAAAAAATGTATGAAACTTTATTAACTAATGAAGAATGTGCAAATGCAATTGATATGGGTGAATTCTATCGTGTTCCTGCTGATAATCGCAACTTAAACTATGATAAATTTTTTGTTGAGGGCGCTGAAGGCAGAGATCTTGTGGAAGAATTTAATTCAAATAATACTATGTTGATGTCTGTGGAAGAAGTGAAAGAAAAATTACTAACTGTTCCTTTGGTACTGAACGAACTTAAGAAGTGGAAGGAAGATAAAAAATGAAGATTCTTGTTACCGGAGCGAAGGGGTTTGTCGGAAGAAACCTTGTAGAATCCCTGAAAAATATTCGGTATAAAAAAGATCGCACCAGACATTTTTCTGTTAAAGAAGTTTATGAATATGACATAGATTCTACTAAAGAAGAGTTAGAAATGTTTTGCGAGAAAGCAGATTTTATATTTCATTTAGCCGGGGTCAATCGTCCGAAGAATGAAAAAGAGTATATGGAAGGAAATTTTGGTTTTAGTTCCGTCTTGCTGGATACCTTAAAAGTATATAATAATAAAGCACCTGTCATGCTCTCATCTTCTATACAGGCTTCTTTGGAGGGAAGATATGCAGAAAGTGATTATGGAAAAAGTAAACTTGCAGGAGAAAATTTGTTTTTTGCTTACGCAGAGGAAACAGGTAGTAAAGTTTATGTTTATCGATTTCCAAACTTGTTTGGCAAATGGTGTAGGCCAAATTATAATTCTGTAATTGCCACTTTTTGCCACAATATTGCCAATGATTTGCCGATAAAAATTAATGACCGATCTATAGAATTAGAAATGCTATACATTGATGATTTAATTGAAGAGATGTTCTGGGCATTGAAAGATAAGGCACACCGTTGTCATTATGATGGTATTGTGCCGATTCCTAATGACGGTGGCAAATTCTGTTATTGTCCAATTACGCATAAAGTCACTTTAGGTGAAATTGCTGATTTGCTCGAAACTTTTCATGAACAGCCGAATACTCTGGTTATGCCTGAAATTCCAGATAATTCTTTTGCGAAAAAATTGTATTCTACATATTTGTCTTATTTGCCGCAAGGAAAAACGTCATTTTCTTTGAAGATGAATCGCGATGAACGTGGAAGCTTTACTGAATTGATGAAATCAGATAAAACAGGGCAGTTTTCTGTTAATATATCGAAGCCGGGTATTACCAAGGGGCAACATTGGCATCATAGCAAATGGGAGTTTTTTATTGTTGTTTCGGGTCATGGACTTATTGAAATGCGAAAAATAGGAACCAATGAAGTCCGCAGTTTTGAAGTTTCAGGGGATAAAATAGAAGCTATCCATATGTTGCCGGGTTTTACCCATAATATTAAAAACTTGTCGTATACGGAGGATTTAGTTACAGTAATGTGGGCAAACGAAATATTTGATCCTGAAAAACCTGATACATATTTTGAAGAGGTATAGGATGAAAAAGATGAAGGTGATGACAGTAGTGGGAACACGTCCGGAAATTATTCGGCTATCAGCTGTTATCCAAAAATTAGAAGACTCTGAAGCAATTGAACATATTTTTGTCCATACAGGCCAGAATTATGATTATGAATTAAATGAGATTTTCTTTGAAGACTTTGGCTTAAGAAAACCGGATTATTTTTTAAATGCTGCCGGAGAAACACCGATGTCAACCATCGGTCAAATACTGGCAAATATCGATCCTATCCTTATGAAAGAAAAACCCGAGGCTTTTTTAGTGTTGGGGGATACAAATTCCTGTTTGTGTGCTATTGCTGCTAAAAGACATCAAATACCGATTTTTCATATGGAAGCCGGGAACAGATGTTTTGATCAAAGAGTGCCAGAAGAAACAAACAGAAGAATAGTAGACCATATCGCTGATATAAATTTAACGTACTCAGATATTGCTAGAGAATATTTGTTAGCAGAGGGTTTACCTGCAGATAGAATTATCAAAACAGGGAGTCCGATGTTTGAAGTATTGAATAATAAAAAAGAAAACATACAAAATGCTAACAGTTATCAGCGATTAGGTCTGGAGAAAGGTAAATATTTTGTAGTATCTGCACATCGCGATGAAAATATTACTCCTGATAGAAACTTCTTTAACCTAGTAACATCATTAAATGCTGTAGCAGAGAAATACAAAATACCGATTATTATGTCTACGCACCCTAGAACTAATAAGAGAATTCAAAAAGAGGGAAATCTCGTCTTGAATAACTTAATCAAACTAATTAAGCCAATGGGGTTTACTGACTACAATAACTTGCAGCTACATTCTAAATCAGTATTAAGCGATAGCGGAACAATTAGTGAAGAATCGTCTATTATGGGTTTCAAGGCACTCAACTTGCGAGAGGCTCATGAAAGGCCTGAAGCAATGGAAGAAGGTACTGTAATGATGGTAGGTCTTGAAAAAGAAAGAGTTTTACAAGGTTTAAAGATTTTAGAAACACAAAATAGGAATACCCTTCGATTAGTCTCAGACTATTCCATGCCGAATGTTTCAGATAAAGTGTTGCGGATAATTATTTCTTATACGGATTATGTTAATAGGGTGGTATGGAAGAAGTAATGAAATTCTGTTAAGTTACCCTAGTGAATAAATTTATAATGTCGTATATTAGTAATTATCTAGTAATATTTAAAGAAAAAGTTAAGTTCGATGTTATTAATTGGGATAGATTTGGAGTAGAAAGAGAGGGCATATAAACATACTGAGACAGAAAAAAGGAATAAGAGCCCTTTCTTTGATTATATTAGATTTACTAAATTCGTAATAAATTCTGTTGTAAGGGAAACAGCGAATATAATATTGGTAGATATAGGGTAAATTAGAATTATTGAACCTTTAGAAGTTCTCGATTTTCATAACTTATTAAATCAAAGTTATTTATTATTAACAGACTCAGATAGCATACAGGAAAAAGCACCATCTTTAGGAAAGTCTGTATTAGTTATAAGGTGTACAACTGAAAGACCTGAAGGGATAGAAGCAGGAACTTTAAAACTAGTTGAAACAGAAGAGAAAGGGATATATCATTATTTTAAACTTTTATTTAAGGGCAGAGGAACTATGATGAAAATAATAAGGGCAAAAACCCTTTCTTATCAGAATAGTGCAAATAGTGGTATTTGGTATGCAATGACTAAGAATGCAGAATTGGTATCTGGAATAAATGACAGTCAAGGTGTTAAATGAAATGAAAGTCGTATACGCTTCTTCATTGATTTCAACTAAGAAATTCAACACCCTCTTCCACCAGTCAAAGTTCGTTCCCGGGCAGCAAGCTCAGAAGTACCATCGTTTACTTGCAGAAGGTTTTTCACTAAACGGTCACGAGACTTTGACGTTATCATCGTTGCCCGTTACTCGTAAAAATCACAAACAGGTATTTTTTCCTGGGGAAACAGAAATCTATAACGGAGTCAAGTACAGATACCTACCAGTTTTTAATATTCCGATATTAAAAAATTTTATTGTATTTATCTTTTCATTCTTTTATCAAACTATTAATTGCCTAAGGGATAGAGATTTAGTCCTAATATGCGATGTTCTTAACGTAAGTATTTCGTTAGGTGCGGTTTTAGCAACTCGGCTATTTCGCAAAGAGGCGATAGGGATAGTTACAGATTTGCCAGAGATGCTATCAATTAATGAAAAGAGTTGGTTTGTAAGAGCCAGCCATAGAATTATCAAACTTTGCACTCGTTATGTCTTTTTAACATCTGATATGAATTTACGATTGAATCTAAAAGAAAAACCATTCGTAGTGGTTGAAGGTTTGGTTGATATAGTGATGAAGGGTACTCCCAATGACATACATGATAAATATAAAAAAGACGTAATTCTGTATGCAGGTGCACTTCACAAAAAGTATGGTATTGATATTCTATTGGACGGCTTTGTTGATTCTAATCTACCTGCTTTGGAATTACATCTCTATGGTGATGGTGATTATGTACCTAAAATTAGGCAGTTATCGAAAAAATATCCTAAAATAAAATACTTTGGTGTTGTCCCAAATAGAGTAGTCGTAGATGCGGAGATCAAAGCGTCTCTTTTGGTAAATCCTCGAAAAACAAATGAAGAGTATACGAGGTATTCCTTTCCATCAAAAAATATGGAATATATGTCAACCGGAACGCCTGTACTAACAACGCGACTGCCAGGAATGCCAATGGAATATTACTCTTTTGTTTATATTATTGAACGGGAATCTGCTGAAGGCATTAAACGAGCGATTGATGAAGTGATGAATAAAACGAAAAGTGAAAGACATCAGATGGGAATCAGAGCCAAAGAGTTTGTCTTAAAGTATAAAAACAATGCTGTGTCCGCAAAAAAAATCTATAATGTATTGCTACGAGATAAAGCATCCAAAGAAGGTTTGAATGAATAACCGAAAAACAACATTGATGTCGGTTAGGGTTGTGCTGATCAACTTTTTATCTTTAGTTTTTTATGGGCTATTATATAAGCATTTTTGCGAGATTGCTTACTGGCATGGACTATACATTCTCTAATGGATATAATGTGAACTGACCCAAAATCTTGGACAAAAATATAGTAAACTACCAAAATGGGAGGTCCAGGAGAAACAAAAACGAACACTTAAGAACTATAGTAAAGAATTTAAATTAAAGGCCATAACCATCACTGTGGAGATAACCCTGAAATCCTTCCAGGAATTCTTGTGGACGGCAATGCCTTCGGTCTCGCTTGTAATGGAAAAGAACAATCGGATTTGCAGTTGTTACTCCTGTACGGGACAACCACATATAACTTTTGCTTTGTGGACTTTTTCCTTCCTCATGCAGAACCTGTAATTCTGTTTCATCAGCATGTAGGATTTCTTCTTTTTAAGATACCTCTGGACTATTCTTGTTTATACGTCTTAAGAGATACAGTTTTGTATAGTCTAACTGGGTTGGGTTTCGGTGGCTAGACGACGATAGATTTGAAGCTCATGTTTCTTGAGAATTTCAAGATAAGTTTTCATCCGATATTGCCAGCCTTGATCAGTATTATCCTGAATTCAGGATAACTCTGATCGAGGTTCTCAGTATATCAGTGATGCCTATTACAGGGTGCTGGGTAATATAGATCCTAGCTATTCACGAAAGGCCAGGCCTTGGGAAAATGCATGTATAGAATCTTTTCATGCCCTTCTCAAAAGAGAATGGTTAAATTGGTTTAAGATTAAGACACGTGAAGATGCATGTAAATTGGTATTTGGATATATTGAAGCATTTTATAATACGACTAGAATGCATAGTCACTGTAATTTATTTATCGCCCAAGCAATACGAAGATAAGCTGGAATGGCTACAAAAGAAGGTAGCATAGATTTCTGTTTGTTTAACTTGTACTTTTTCTTGACGTAGGACCATTAAAGATGAAAATATTCATTAAAACTTTCAGAAATTATAAAGCGATTAGGAAATAGTGTTGTTAATGGGGTATAATCGTTACTGAATAATTATGGAGATATTGTACAAAATACAAAGGAGTTTGCCCTATCAAAATTATAGCAGAGCAAAAGCTACAAAATAATTAATAAATCTTTAGCTAACTAATAGTCAGAAATTTACAATGGTTAATAACGAGAGGATAACACATAAACTAATATGCGAACGGACAGTTTTGTTAAAACGGTAATAATATTCTTACTTATTTATGTTTCAGATGATACCATCATTTTTGGAACTAATAGCTCAAAATCATCTTTTTTAATAAAAATAACAATTTTTATTGCTCTAATGCTAACAGTAATTATAAGGATTTACATTCTGAATATAAAGATCCCGAAAAGATATTTTGAATTGCTTATTATTATTATTATTATGATTTTAGCAACAGCGATATTTAATAGAGATATAAAATTTGGTTACTATTATCATATTTTTCATTTAACGTTAGCCTTTTTTGTGACTATCTACATTCCTTTAGATGAAATGCTACTAAAATACGACAAAGTAATGTTTATTATTACTGTAATTTCAATTTTTGGTTATTTACTAGAAGTATCAAATGTAGCATTTTATAAAAATTTTCCAGTTATAATCAACATTTCGAACAATAAATTTTATAATTTATTGCTGACTACAATAATAGCTAAAAACATGGGTGTTCCTAGAAATTATAGTTTTTTTCGCGAACCAGGTGTTTTTCAGATGTTTTTAATTCTGGCACTTATTGTTCAGTTGTTTTATTTTAAAAATATGAGTATCAAAAAAGTGGTTGTTTATGTAGCTGCATTATTAACCACAAAATCAACCACAGGGTACATTGCCTTGGCGATATTATTAATTGTTTATGTTTTTAAGAATTATGATTCTAAAAAGCAACTTTTTAGAAAAATCTTTATCCTAACTTTATCGTTGATTAGTTTTGTATATTTATTATTAAAAACCGACATAATTATTTCAAAGGGAACATATGGATCTGTTTTTGGAAAATTTATTAATAATTATGAATATAGATCTCTATATACTAGAGTAAGTTCTGTTATGACTAATATTAAGATTTTCTTACTTAATCCTTTTTTTGGGATGGGTTCAAGTAAAGTTAGAAACTTATTTCCTACCATGGAGTATGTCAAGATGGGTGGTTATTCTTCGAGTCATAACACCAATCATGTTCTTGCTCAATTTTCAACTTATGGCTTTCTTTTTGGACTTCTTAATCTGGTAGGTTATTACAGATTTTCTAGACTAATATATGATGATTGGTTTATCAAAATAGGAATATTTATAGTGTTAAATGTTATATTACTTGGAGAGAATCTTTCAGCTAATGTTATGTTTTCAATGATAATGTTCTATGGTTATTGCCCTGTTGCTAATAAAAGAATTGACAATACACATTTTATAAAAAACATTAAAGAAATATAATAAAAAATCATTCGTGAATTTGTAAATATATTATTCTATTAGTAATGAAACACTGACAAAGGAAAGCAGAGTTCATCATATTTATTGGTTTCCAGTTTCTAATAAAAAGACCAGCTATAAAAAGTCAACAAAGAAATAAACAGATTTTATAGCTAACAGAAAGTAAAAAACAAAATAGAACCTTGAAAATAGAATAGGAAAAGTGCAACACAAATAAAGCATTGGAAAAATGCTTTAGAAAAGATAACGAATGTTACATTTAGCTACATAGGTGTTCGTTGTTCAAACGGACGATTTTCACTTAAAACGGCATAAATGATATAACAAAGTTTTCTAGCGACAGCACCGACAGCGACATAATGGTGTTTTCCTCTGGCTCTTAATCTTTGGTAGTATTCCG
>JAAYNE010000010.1 GCA_012521015.1 Clostridiaceae bacterium
AGATAAAACCTGTATAACCTTGAAAAGTGTGCATAGTAAAGATTTATATCGAGTGATTATTCCGTATTGTCATTTTAATTGTGAAGCTCAAAAAATCGTGATAATGTTAGTATAGTCATCAGATAACAAGGATGTTCCTTACTTGAAGAGTAATTTTATTATCGACCATCTTGTTTTTAGTAGAAAACTGAGTAAGTAATTGAGGTAAAAATGACAAAAGATTTTACTAAAGAGAAATTTGCTTTTCCTTCAAAGTTCAACAGCAAAACGATTCATGCCGTAATTTATCGACCGAAAACAGAAGTCAAAGGTTTAGTTCAAGTCATTCATGGTTTTTCTGAGCATATCGGTCGTTATGATAAATTCATGACATTATTGGCCGAACAGGGTTATGTCGCTTTTGGTGATGATCATCTCGGTCATGGTTTAACCGCTGAAAGTGAATCTGAATTAAGTGATGTCGGAAGTTATGCTGCTTTGGACCCGATGTTGGCCGATCAGAAAGAAATCAATCGGATCGTGCGCGAACAATACGATTCTAAACATCACACCCAAGATGATCAGAAAAATACCTCTCTAGATGACTCTCTAGATGACTCTCCAGATGACTCTCTAGATGACTCTCCAGATGACTCTCTAGATGACTCTCCAGATGACTCTCTAGATGATTCTCCAGATGACCCTCAAGATAATTCCCGACTGCCATGCATTATTCTCGGACACAGCATGGGTTCATTGATGTTACGCGGCTTATTAATTCGCCATCCCGATATTTGCGACAAAGCAATCATTATGGGAACCGGTGACAATCCGCCGATTCTGCTCAAAGTTTTTTCTTTGATTTTGACTTTATTTAAAACTTTCAAACCGGGAAACTATCGTAGCCCTTTTATTAATTACTTGGGTATCGGCAAATATAATTCGTTTTTTAAACCAAAAAAGACCAATTATGACTGGCTTTCGGAAAATCCGGAAAATATTTCTCTTTATACCCAAGATCTCTACTGCGGTACACCCGGTACATTACACACATTTTATTTTTTATTAAAATTGATGACTTTGATCCGCAAGCCGAATGAACTGACTAAAATGCGAAAAGATCTTCCTGTTTTATTTGTTTCGGGCGAACAAGATGCTTTCGGTGGTTTCGGCAAAGGTGTAAACAAAATAGTACAACTATTCAAAAAAGCCGGAATGAAAAACGTCAATTCAATTCTCTATCCTAAAATGCGTCACGAAATCTTAAAGGAAAAAGATCATAACCAAGTCATCCAAGATATTTTTGATTTTATCGAAATTTAATTTTGCTTACATTATAAAAAATAAATTTGCCGCAGGACATCGTTTTATTGAAATTTGATTATGCTTTAGCAAAAGTATTTTTTTTACATGCTATAATAGCTTCACATTATGTTTAGATATATGAAATGAGGCATTTTACTATTAATTTAAATTTCGATAATAGTCAGCCGACCCTGAAAGAATTGCTTAAATCACGCAAGAGAGGCTTTATTAGCTATTTTTTAGGTTGTTTTATCACCGCTATAGGTAGCCTGATCACCTATATAGCGGCATCTTCAGGAGTTGAGATTTTTTCGATGAATTCCAAGCAGGAAATTAAACAAAGAATCCTGCTAGTTGCTTTTTTATTCCTGTTACCCTCGATTTTACATATTATGTCACGATTTTTGCGAATCGGTTATATGCGGGATATTTTACTCGATATTCGAAAATTAGCCTTTCGTAAAATTATGCGGTTCTCGCCTCAAATGTTTGCTCAGGAATCCAAAAACAAGTATCTATCCGGTTTGGTTAACGATATTAATTTATTTGAAAACGAGTTTTTTGTTTCATTACTTGGTATTATTTATCAAGGCGGACGATATATTCTCGGATTAGCCGTTCTCTTTGTAACTGATTGGCGTTTTGGCTTAATCGGTCTGATATCTTCAATTGGTTTGGCTATCATCGGCAAATTTTTCAGGAATAAAACCATTAAGTTAAGACTTGCAATATCTGATCAAAATGTAGTTTTTCAAAATCGAATCGGCAATATCTTTCACGGATTGGAAATCCTCAAATTAAATCAAGTCGAAGAAAAGTTTTATATCCAGGCAAGCAATGATATTGACCAATTGGAAAAATCCAAAGGCCATTTTCGTTTTTTTAAGAATTTACAGCAGGAAACTCTATGGACAATTGGCAATATTATTTTGATGTTAACTTTTCTTTATATCAGCTTCAATATTGCTACCGAGGGCAAAACGGTTGCAACTTCAATCATTCAATTTTTGATGCTCAATACGTCGATCTTCAGTATAGCCATGTTTATGCCACACTACAATTCATTTAAATCATCAACTGAATTATATAATAAATTAGTTTTGCTCACTGAGGAACAAAAAGTAACAATTGCTCAAGCTAGTACTCCTACTGCAAAAACAGAATTTAGATTTCAAGAAAAATTGGAAGTAAGAAACCTGAATTTTGCTTATGATACGAACAAACTGTTGCTGCATAATGTGAATTTTACAATTGAACCCGGTAAAAAATATCTTTTACGTGGTCCTTCAGGTTCCGGTAAAACTACATTGATTAACATTTTATCCGGAGTTATTACAAACTATCAGGGAGAAATTTTATTCGATAATGTTAAATTATCCGCAATTGAACCTAATTCAATTTTGGCTTCGATTGCTGAAATGCAGCAAGATGTATTTTTATTTGAAGATACATTGCTCAATAACATTACACTTTATCAAGAAGATGACAACTCTAAAACTTCTCAGGCAAAAATAACTCAGGTAATTAAGCAAGCCGGGCTTGCTCAACTTGTTGAAAAATTACCTAATGGATTAGAAACCTTATTAGAAGAAAATGGCAAAAATCTGTCTGGCGGCGAACGGCAAAGAATCTCTATCGCCAGAACACTCTACAAAAATAGTCAAATCATTTTGGCGGACGAACCTACTTCCGGACTTGATCCGGAAACCGGAGAGCTAATTGAGCAAACACTGCTTGCTTTGCCACAGACCGTTATCACAATTTCGCATCGCGACTATCCGGGTACAAGTGAAAATTACGATTACATTCTGTTATTAACCGATAAACAAATCAAACAATACCGAGGTGAGCAATGTCTAGAATAATTGACAACAATCAATCCTCTCTTTCCTCCGATAAAATAACTAAAATAACTTTGAGCAAAATTTTATTGTTAGCTTGGCAACCGTTTTTTCTGTTAATCATCTCAGAAATCATTTTGCAACTGGTCAGTATCATGATTTCTTTTTACATTAAAGAGATCTTTGATGCCGCAGTAACAGGAAATACCGACATTCTCATTGCCAAAGCTCCACTTTTTATAATCTTGGTATGCGGAATTTTTCCGTTTAATACATGGTTATCTTATATCAGAGCTATGTTTGTCAAAAAATCTTCGACCATTCTCAAGCAACGCTATTTGAAAAGAGTTTTCAATAAAAACATCAATGAATTTCAAAGCTCAGGTATTGCCGGATATATCAACGATATTACCAATAATGCTAATACCTTGGAAGAAAGATATTTTCAACAAATGACCGTCGTCATCATGTCGGTTACAGCATTTTTCGGTTCATTGGCAATTATCATCAGTATAAATTGGCAAACTTTGATTTTTGTAGTTCCATGTTTGGGAATTATATTATTCAGCATGTACAAAACCGGCAATTTACTCAAAAAACCTGAACAAAAAAAAGCAAGCTATTTAGAGGAATATACTCGCTATGCCAAAGAATCGCTGTCCGCTTTCCGAATTGTGAAGAGTTTTCAATTGGAAAAAAGAATTATCCGAGATTTTAATCAACGTAGTAAAAATGTGCAGGATAAAGGATACGAGATTGAAAAACGCGCTACCTATTTGCAAGCAATGAATCAATTTATCAGTGGTGCGGTTGTTCTGTTTTGTTTATTGATCGGAGTTCGTGCAGTAACAGCAGGCACTGTATCAATCGGTGTTTTGTTTGTTTTAATTATAGCCGTTTCCAATCTGATTCATCCAATCTTGATGTTAAGTGAGGTATTACCACCTATTCGTTCGGTAGAGCCGATTTTTGAAAAAATGGAACAACACCTGAAAAATCAGCAGGTACAAAAAATCAAAAAACCATATCCCGGCTTGGAGCAACAAATTAGTTTAACAAATGTCAGTTTTGATTATCCTGATATTCCAGTTTTGAAAAATGCCAATGCTAAGTTTAAAAAAGGCGGTAAATATTTAATCATCGGACCTTCCGGTTCCGGTAAATCGACAATCCTTCGATTGCTGCGCAAATATTTCAATCCGGATCATGGTCAAATTATGATTGACGACTCACAATTAAATGAAATTGATACAGATAGCTATTACCAAAAACTTTCCAACATTGAACAAAATATTTTCATTTTTGATGATACAATTCGTAACAATATTACTTTATTTCAAAATGTTTCAGAGGAAAAACTGAAGTCTGTCATCACAGCTGCCGGTTTAGACAATCTGCTCAATTCGCGAACTAACGGTCTGGATGATATTCTAATCAATAACGGTGCAGAACTTTCCGGTGGAGAAAAAGCCAGAATCGCAATTGCCAGAGGGCTTTTAGCAGAAGCGGACATTATGTTGCTTGATGAACCTTTTGCAAGTTTAGATGATGAAACCGCACAAAAAATCGAACAAAAATTATTGCAATTATCTAACATTACTATCTTAAATGTTTCACATGTGGTATTTAATACTACAAAGAATTTGTATGATGATATTCTACTTGTCAAAAATGGTCAGATTTATACAAAGTCTGAAAAATAGGATAGTAAGAAGAATAATAATTGGAAGGATAATTGCAATAATAAGATGATAAATAAATTGCGTTCATTTTTTTCTGCCCAAGATTTAACTGAGGGTAATATTTTAAATGGTTTAATACGATTTTCAGTTCCTTTAATCATTGGTAATTTTGCCCAACAACTTTATTCGACTGTAGATTCAATTATTGTCGGTCGAGTTGTTCCCGGCGGTTTAGCAGCTATCGGTGCAACTTTTCCGATAATCAATTTTACCTTACTTTTATTTATGGCAATTGCAACCGGTGCCGGTGTTATGGTCGCTCAATTTTACGGAGCTAAAAATCAAAAAAAATTGACCAAAACAGTCGGTAACACTTTGGTTTTAATCTTGTTCTCAACCATCATTTTAGTTTCAATTACAATTCCTCTATCCAAACCTATCTTAAATTTGATTAATACACCGGACGACATCATTGATATGTCTACCTCATATTTGCAAATTACATTTCTCGGTTTTCTGGGTGCGGCATTTTTTAATATTGGCTCCGGAATATTGCGCGGTGTTGGAGATTCGGTAACTCCACTGCTTTATTTGCTGATTTCGACTGTATTAAATACTATACTGGACATGCTTTTTGTTTGGGAATTTGGCTGGGGTGTTGCCGGAGCAGCTTGGGCTACAATTATTTCACAAGCAATTTCTGCAATTCTTGTACTTAGTCAAATTTACCGTAGTCCACGTATCAATCGTTTACAAAGAAACGACATAAAACCTGATCTGAAAATTATCAAGGAATTATTGCTTTTAGGTTTACCTGCCGGTATTACTCAAGGGTTGTTTTCTTTAGCAATGATTATGGTGCAAAACTTGACTAATCGAATGGGTACAATTGTGGTTGAAGCCAATACAGCTGTAATCCGTCTTGACGGATTTGCAATGATGGTAAATCAAACTTTCGGGATGGCAGCTACCACATTTACCGGTCAAAATATCGGGGCAAAAAACCTTGAACGTGTAAGACGCGGCAGTAAGATTGTTTCGCTTTTGGCACTCGGGATTTCATTTGTTCTGTCGATGATCTTGTTGGTTTTCGGACATCAATTATTAGGGATCTTTTCAACTGATAAAAAAGTTATTGATCTAGGTTATAATATGATGTCGATTTTAATTGTAGGCTATATAGCTATATCTCAAACTATGGTTCTGAGCGGTGTTATGCGAGGTGCAGGCGATACAATGACACCGATGTGGATTACTTTATTTGTTACGGTTTTCTTGCGTGTTCCTCTGGCTTACTTATTAACCTATCTGACAAGATCTTCGGAATGGCCCAACGGTTCTCCTTATATGCAAAATGTTGCTTTGCTCACAGCTTGGATTTCAGGTGCAATTATTACTTACATTTTCTACCGTCGCGGCAAATGGAAATATAGGTTCATTATTTGAATCAAATCACAAAGTCTAAAACAAATTTTCAAAGCTTTCAAACAAAACGCAGAGGGTTTAAAACATAATTACAAAGGTTTAAAGCAAAAGGTTTAAAGCATGGAAAGAATTGCAATTAAGGAATAAATGATGTCTTTGAAAACAAAAAATCCGACTGTTGCTAAGACCAAAATAATAATATATATGATAATAACAGAACGTGCATAATTCCTGCGATTGATTTTATTATCGTTAACTGCAAAAACAATTGCCAGAATCAATCCAACAAGTGGAATGCCGAACAAAATTCCATATCCAAGATAGGCCAAGGTAGAAATCGGTTTGTATTTTTTCGGTAGTGATTTTTCATCAAATCTCGTCGACGGCATCATTAAATCCGACTCTGACACGTAATTTGCAGGATAAGAGTACGGTATGGAAGCTCGCTGATAATTCGGTTCTGTATATTGTTGTTCATAACCTTGATAATATGATTGTGAACCGGAGTCTTCGGAATAAAGATTCGTATCTTCCTCCACAAAATCCTCTGAAGCTAAATGGCTCGAGTCGGATTCTTCAAATTCAGCAAGGTTTTCTTGTATATTCTCAACAATTTCCTCATCCGTATTTGCACCGGATACCATTAAATTATTTCCACAATTACCGCAGAATTTTTCACCTTCTAAAACATCAGCACCACACTGTGTACATTTTTTCATAATAAGTTCCTCACTTAATTTAATACTTTATAATTACTTTTTATTCTAGCAGAAAATACAAAATAAATATTAAATATTACATAGACTTTTCTTTTTTAAAGCGGAATTATGTTAAGCTAAATAAGAAATCAAGACACTGCTATATAAAAGATAAAGAAAAGAGATCTGAAAAGTGAAATTAAATTTTGAGAGGTAGAGATGAAAACAAAAATATTCGCCCATCGAGGAAATGCGATTCTTGAACCGGAAAATACCATGGATGCTTTCCAGTCGGCATTAGACTTGAATGTTGAAGGAATTGAATTAGACATCCATAAAACTCAAGACGATAAAATTATTGTGACACACGATGAGAATCTGCAAAGGGTCACCAATGTAGATTTGAACATCAAAGATGTTTCCTATGATCGAATTAAATCGCTCAATGCGGCAGCCTTTATGAATAATGGTCGCAATTCCTATGTGCCGTTACTGGCAGAAGTATTGGATTTAGTTAAGGAAAAAGATATTATTATAAATATCGAATTAAAAAATACTAAGGTTTTGTACCCTGAGTTGGAAGAAGATGTTTTGGCTTTGGTTCGCGAATTCGATCTGGAAGAAAGAATCGTTTTTTCGTCTTTCAATCATTATTCTATCATGAAATTTCATTTATTAGATACAAGTGCCGAATTGGCTTTTCTCTATATGGAAGGTCTATTCAAACCATGGAAATATGCCAAAAAAAATCGTGTCAAAGGCTTACACCCTTTCTTTCCGAATTTGATCATACCGGACTATGTAAAATCTTGCCACAAGAAAAATGTTAAGGTCAGACCCTGGACTGTAGACGATCCTAAACAAATGACCCAGATAATTACATTAGGAGTTGACGGTTTAATTACTAATGATCCGAAAACCGCTCTGGAAATTAGAAGAGACATCACCGGATAATTGTTCAGATTGGGGAGTTAAACAAAAACAGTAATGAGCTATTTTTCAGCTCTTGAACTTTGAGGAGACAGTAATGGATCATTCTTCAGATAAAAAACAAACAAATGATTCTGCCAAATTGAATTATGGCAAAACTTTTTTAATCGGAACCGGTTTTTTTGCCTCAGCATTACTCTGGTCTCTATACAATAGTTTTGTACCTTTAATTTTGAAAGACTTTATCACATCTTCCGCCGTAATTGGTCTGATTATGACAATTGATAATGCTTTCGGCGTAATCTTTCAACCGCTATTTGGCTCATTAAGCGATCAGACCCGAACCAGATTCGGTAAACGTATGCCGTTTATTATGATTGCGGCACCGCTTTGCTCCGTCTTATTCTTTTTTATTCCACAGATGCCCACCCTTTTTACCTTGATGCTTATAGTTATCATTTTTAACTTCGGTATGTCTGTCTGGCGTGCACCGATTGTGGCATTAATGCCTGATTTAACCCCCAGCCAACATTGGTCCAAAGCCAACGGTGTAATCAATCTGATGGGCGGAGTCGCCAGTATTATCGCATTTTTAATCGGCGGAAAAATTGCAAACAGTTACGGTCGTTCCGCAACTTTCGGTATGGGCAGTATCGTCATGCTTTTAGCAGTATTAACCTTATTTATGTTTGTCAAAGAACCGGTTGCTAAATCTACCTTTTCGTCTTCAGATCAATCGGAAGATGACAAAAAATCGGCCCGCTTAAGTACTTTCAAAAATTTGCCGGTAAAACAAAGACGGAATTTACTCTACCTGCTTTTCGCAATATTCTTCTGGTTTTGCGGTTACAATGCAATTGAAACATTTTTCACTACATTTGCTGTAGAGAATTTAGGTTTAGAGGAAGGTTCAGCTTCAATGCTTTTGGCTTTCTTCTCCGTATCCTTTGTTGCTTTCGCAATTCCATCCGGTTTTATTGCAACTAAAATCGGTCGTCGCAAAAGTATCATAATTGGTTTGGTTGGCATAATCGCTGTCTTCATCCCGATTTTATTCTTGATGAATTTAATGGCTCTACGAATTCTTTTATTATTTGGTGGTTTCTTTTGGGCTTTGATTAATATCAATTCATTACCGATGGTTCTGGAAATTGGAAAAGAATCTGAAATCGGTACTTACACAGGCTACTATTATTTCTTCTCATTCAGCGCAAGTATTTTCAGTCCGATTCTTTTTGGCTTGATTCGCGACTTAACTCAAAATTATGCAACCTTGTTTATTTATGCAACGATCGCATTCGCTTTGGCATTACTCAGCATCAGTCGAACTAGTTTAATAGAAACCAAAGATTAATGTTATTAATAAAAATTCAAAAAACGCTGCTATTCCGGCGAGGTAAAAGAAATTTTTAATTTCTTTTTGGCTTAACACAAAAAAGATGTTCTGCAGTCCTGACTGATGCAGCCATCTTCGTAACAAATCTTATTTATATAAGGAAAACCTACTTTGTTTTACAGGGCCTTTCTGACATTTCAAGTTGTCCACAGATTGTGGATAACTGATTGAAAAATACTTGATTTCTATATATAGTAAAGTTCTCGGACAATTAATCAGCTTTTTTAATTTAAAAGCGTTGGAATCCGATATTTAAAATAATCTCATAAACAAATCTGTTAGTGAGGTAAACATGTATTTTGAAGATTATAAAATCGGAACTCAATATCAAGTGCCAACTGTTCAATTAACTGAACAGGAAATTATTGATTTTGCAAAAAAATATGATCCGCGTCCAATCCATATTGATCAGGTAGAAGCTGCCAAATCCAGATTCGGTGGCATAATTGCCTCAGGTTTCCACACTATTAATGCTTGTTGGGGTGAATGGGTTAAAATGCAAATTGATGCTAAACATTTAGTTGCCGGCATGTGCATAAATTCGGCAGAATGGCTCAAACCTGTTTATCCTTTGGATCGTTTAGACGGTGTAGTGACAATTGTGGACAAAAAAATTTTATCAAAAAACCGATACGGTGCCGTATCTTTTCATCTAGAAGTTAAAAATCAAAATTCCGACATTGCTTTGAAAATCACAGCAACTGCAATGTTTGAATGCCAACCGTAATTGTTTATCATAAATCAAATTTTTTAAAGCATATATTAAATTGCACAATCTTACTTAATTTTAGATTTTTATTCCAATTTATTATGCAACATTGCCTAACTTATTTCTTATAATATCTTACGTTAATTTGATTTTGTATATTATTACTCTAAATTAAATGTTTTCAAAAATCTTTTTTTTAATACAACGGAGGACTAATATGACAAACTATGATTCACTTTATCAAGCAAAACTAACTTCGCCGGAGGCAGCAGTAAAAATTGTAAAATCCGGTGACTGGTTAGATTATTCAATAGGTCCAAATATACCTTTAGTTCTCGATCAAGCTTTGGCTGATCGTGCAGATGAGCTTGAAGACATTAATGTAAGAACAGTGCTCTGTATCAGACCTGTTGCATTAATGGAAGCAAACGAAAGATTAAATCGGCTTGTTTTCACATTAAATTCTTGGCATTTCAGTGGCTACGAACGCCAATACGCCAAGCAAGGATATGCCTTTTACATACCGTTTCGATATTCAGAAGCTCCGGTCATGTATCGTAGTAAAGATGACATTGAGCGGGTAGACGTATTGATGATGCAGACTGCTCCTATGGACAAACACGGTTTCTTCAATTTAGGTCCAAGCAATTCACACCTCATGGAAGTCGTACGCCGAGCAAAACATGTCATTATCGAAGTAAATGATCAAATGCCTCACATTTACGGTCTATACGATGAAGCTATTCATATTGATCAGGTTGACGCAATCGTAGAACACTCTTCTCCGCTCAGTACAATCGGTAACCCGCAACCCAGTGCAATAGATCGTGAAATTGCCGCATTAATCATGGAACAAATTCACGATGGTGCCACTCTGCAATTGGGAATTGGCGGAATGCCCAATGCCGTCGGTGAAATGATTGCAGCCTCGGATATTAAAGATTTGGGAATTCATAGTGAATTTTATATTGACAGTATGATGAATATGACCAAAGCCGGAGTTATTACCGGTAGAAAAAAGAAGCTTCATCGTGGTAAACAGGTCTTTACTTTTGCCACCGGTTCTTCGGAACTCTATGATTTCATGAATCATAATCCGCAATTATTAAGTGCACCGGCTGATTATGTCAATTCTCACCAAGTTATTTCAAGTATCGACAATTTTATTTCAATCAATAATGCAATTGAAGTTGATTTATACGGTCAAGTCAATGCTGAATCTACCGGTTTTCGCCATATCAGCGGAACTGGCGGTCAATTAGATTTCTTAATGGGTGCTTATCATTCACAAGGCGGAAAAAGTTTCGTTGCTTTGAGTTCAACTTTTACCAATAAAAAAGGCGAAACTTTTAGCCGTATTGTTCCTTTCATCTCGAAATCCAGAATAACCGATCCATATACTACAATTCACTATATTGTCACCGAATACGGTATGTTCAACATGAAAGGCAAATCTGCCTGGCAAAGAGCGGAAGGTTTGATTAACCTTGCTCATCCCGATTTCCGTGAAGACTTGATCAGGTCCGCTACGGAACAGGGAATCTGGCGTAACTCAAATAAAAGATAATTCTTCGAGATAACCTTTAAGCAACACTATATATAATGACAGGATTGTTTCAAAAGAAGTAGATCATTTAGATAGTCCTATGCTTCGAACAAATGTTTCAAACAAATGATCGTAATAACAAATTTGTTATTTATAAAAAAGTAAAGAAAGTTAAAATTATTTATTTTTCAACATCTTGAAAAAGGAGTGCAACAAGTTTTTTGCAACACTCCTTTTATTGATTCTAAAACCTGTTATTCGCGATCAATCTCCGGATTATTTCGTTTCTTCCGGTTTTTCAGTCTCTTCCGGTTTTTCAGCTTCTTCCGGTTTTTCAGTTTCTTCCGGTTCATCAGCGGTTGATTCACCGAAGCCACTTACTTCTGTAGCAATATAATACGTTTTTTCCGAATTGATATATTTGTCTACCAGAACATCTTTTTTATCAAAATAATAGCTATCTTCAATTTTTGTCTCAGAAAGATCAATTGTACCGTCAGTATTAATTATTATTTTTTTCATACCAACATAATAGTATGATTCAATTTTTTTGCCATCTTCCGCTTCAAATTCAAATTTATAAATAAAGCATAATTTGTTTACAGGATTAACCGATTTCAAGTTTGACTCTTTCGGATATAGTAAGTAAACCGAATCAAGTCCGAGTTCTTTCAGTCCTTTCACTTCTACAAACTCATCGTTAATGGTCTTATAACCTGATTTAGAAGTTGCTACTACCGAACTGATAGCATCTTCGATTTCACTTAAAATTGTGTCCTTTTGATCTTCTGTCAAAACATCATCCGGCGAAATATATCTGGGAACCATATCGGAAGTTAATTCAAATTCACTCGTAATTTCATCTGTTGGGGTTGAGAATGCGTAACCGGCTTCTTTCAGACTATATTCAGAAAAGCTGACTTCTATAGTTATAGTATCACCGATATTTACATCATAAGACGGATCTACATAATAATAGAAACAATCTTTGATATCTGAAGGCAGATCATTATCTATATCGATGGTCACTTGAGGAGCAGCTCCCTTAAACTCCAATATTGCCGCATCAATTATGCTTTCTTCTGTAACTTCCTCGTATTCAGTTAAACCGGAAACAGTATATTCTTTTTCCGTTTGTGTAAGTATATAGCCTTGGCTAGCAATATATTTTTCATCAGCATCAATACTAACCGTGATCTTATCTCCATTTGAGAGTTTATAATCATATGATTCTATTTTTGCCCCGGTTTGATCTTTGAATTCATACGAAACATATACCGGTGAATCCCAGGAATAATCATAGGAAAAATAACCTTCACCGTTATCTCCGCTAAATTCAATTTTAAAATCGGCAAAAGGATCATATTCTTCGGCTTCTGTCAAACCGCTCACCGTATGATTAATTTCCTTTGTCTTGATTTGCATTTTAGCTTCTTTAGCCAGAACAGGATCATCTTTTAGAACTAAAACAATTTTGTCCCCGTTTGATAAACTGCCGTTTTCCTTCCCTTGAACCGCCTCCAGCTTAATCGAATCAATATATTTTACGATTGGATTATTTTCCATACTGGAAAGATCAGATGGCTTCTTGCCTGATTTTCCTAAAACCAATGACATTCCGTATATCGCATTTATTTCTATGTCAACAGAACCGGAACCATTTAAACCTTCTTGTACAACATTTATCAAATCAGTAGTATTAATCTTTTTCATACCACAGCCTGTTGCTAATATACTTAAGCACATTACAAAACATAAGAATAAGGCTATTTTCTTTTTCATTTTTTCCCTCCAACACTTTAATTGTTATTTCAACTTTGAGTAAAACCCTTTTTCTAATAATAAATCTGAAATATAGTATGCATTATCAATGATTACTATATGCTTTTATGGCAGTATAGTAGCTCAATCATCTGTTTTCTTTTAACGATTGTTCATTTATATGCATTGATTATTGAGCAAACTATATGTTTATTATAGCAATAAAATCATATTCTTTTAAATCAAAACAATATTATCTTCATGTTTTATTTATGTTTTTCTGATATTTTTTTGATATTTCTTTGATTTATGCCCGAAATAGCAAATTAAAATTTAATCTCATTTTACAATTCATATTCGGTCAAGATAATTAATCTTTTAGATCTTCCGAGATAAAAATTTACGTGACTAAATCTGTTCAAGTAAGTTTGTTGCAATTAAAAAGTAAATCATTAAACCCAGAGCATCGATTATTGTGCTGATAAAAGGTCCGCTGGCCACTGCCGGGTCAACTTTGAGTTTAGTCAATATAATCGGTACAATTGCTCCGGTTACCGCTGAAAAACAAATAGTCAAAAAAATCGAAACACTTACAATAACCGTCAATATCAATTCGATTTTTAAAATATTGAGAACTGCAAATAAAATCAGACTTGAAATAAGACCGATTAATACTCCGGAGCCGAATTCATTTTTGACTGTTCGCCAAATTTTTTGTCCTATATCATCTCCGCCCAGATTCAAATCGCGTACCGTAACTGCCAAAGCTTGGGTACCGACATTACCGCCTGTACCGGTAATTAAAGGAATAAATGCGGACAACGCGATAACCGTCTCCAATGTTTTATGAAAGATACCTATTAGGCCACCGACCAATAAACCTAAAAAGATTAGAACTATAATCCACGGTGTACGTTTTTTCGCCGTTTCAAGAACAGTCGGTTCTTTATCTTCTACCGAAGAACGCGGAACACCGGCAAATGAAATTAAGTCTTCCGTCGCTTCTTCTTCCAAGACGTCCATTACGTCATCAAAAGTGACAATCCCACGCATTTTATTGTCAGGAGTGATAACCGGAACTGCTAAAAGATCGTAATTTTGAATTACCTTGGCAACTTCTTCCTGATCCATCGTAATCGGTACAGTTACAACTTGTTGGAATATGACATTCTTGACTAATTCATCTTCCGGTGAAAGGATCAAATCACGCATTGATAAAACACCGAGCAGATGATGTTGTTTGTCGAGTACATACAGATAATAAATTGTACCTGCCTGATGACCTTGTTTTCTTACAAAAGCAATAACTTGTTTCATCGTGCTCTCGGGCGAAATTGCAAGATACTCTTTGATCATGATTGCACCGGCAGTTTCTTCTTCATACGAGAGCAATTCACGTACCAAGTCACGTTGGGCAGGTTTTAAGAGATCATAAATCGTTTCCGATTCTATTGTTTCCGCATCGTGGATTAAATTGGCAATAACATCTGCCGGTAAATAACTTAGAACTTCTTGGATAAAATTGTGGGTTAGATATTCAATTGCAGCTTCCTGATCTTCAATATCCATCCATTCAAAAATTATCGCAAATTCTTCCGGTGTCAACAAATCAGCTATTTTGCGTTTTTTCTCCGGATATAAAAGATGGAAAACTTCATGTTGATCTCTATCATGCAATTTAAGAAATAAGCTTCGAAATAATTCACGATCATTATCCCGTACTGAACGATAAATGTCATCATAATATGCCTGGCGATCAATTGTTATTTCATTACTGCTCACACAACACCTCTGGCTGAATCTAATTATTATCTATTATAAATTTAATCTTATTATTTACCCTTATATCTATCCTTTTAATATAAATATTTTAATAAAAAATTTTTTGAAAATCATTTCCAAGAAATTTATCCTATAAATTTCTTATCATTAATTCCTGTAAATATTAACCGTACAATTTTTGTAAGTCATTGGGATCAAGAGCATCTCTTTCTGCCCCACGATAATCATGCACAATTTCCCCGTTGCTGAAAACTATGGTCCGATCACCATTTGTCAAAGCATCTTTCACATTGTGAGTAATCATCATCGTGGTAACTCCGGCACTGCGGACAAATTTGTTTGTCACATCTAAAATTCGCTCGGAAGTTTGAGGATCAAGTGCAGCCGTATGTTCATCCAATAATAATAATTTTGGTTGCGAGATAATTTCCATGACCAAAGATACCGCTTGACGTTGCCCGCCGGACAAATGACCAATTTTAGTCTTCATACGCAGTTCCAAATCCATGTCAAGCATTTCCAGTTGCTCATGAAAAAACCGATAATCTTTTTTATTAAGCGGAAACAAGGACGGTGAAGCTTTTCTTGTATAAGCCAAAGCCAGATTTTCTGCAATCGTTAAACTTGGCGCGGTTCCCATTTGAGGATCCTGATAGATACGTGAAATATGCAGGGCACGTTTATGCTCTTTTTCCCAAGTAATATCTGAACCGTCTAAAATAACAATTCCGTCATCAAGTTCAAGTGTACCGCATATTGCATTGAACAGAGTAGTCTTACCTGAACCGTTGGCACCTAATATCGTGACAAATTCACCTTTTTCCAAGTCAAGATTCAAACGATTTAAAGCTATTTTTTCATTTGAAGTTCCGGGAAAGAAAACCTTAGTCATTCTACGGATACGTAGCATCAGATTATTATTATTCATTTTTCTCTCCTGACTTATCATTTTTCTCTCCTGACTTATCGTCTATACCTTGATCGGACATATTATTACCATTCAGGTATTTATTTGCCAATTCGAGGTGTAATCTTTTCTTAGCTTTACGGTCGTGTGTTTCTTTAATAGTGGGAAACATCAGAGCAATGATTACGATTATGGTCGAAATCAGATTCAAAGCATATGACGGCAGAACATCAAATTTTAAAGCTATCGCAATGATAAAGCGATAAATTATCGATCCGACAATAGTTGAAATTAAACCCAGAGTTACGCCATTACGTTTAAATAAAGTTTCACCGATAATGATTGCCGCCAAAGCAACAACTAGAATTCCGGTTCCGGAATTGACATCAGCAAATAAATTATATTGGCTGATTAAAGCTCCGGATAAAGCGGACATTGCATTACCTAGGCCAAGACCGATCATCTTCATATTATCTGTATTGATTGAAGTATGACGAACCATTGCTGCATTATCCCCGGTCGCTCGAATCGTCAAACCGGTTCTCGTATGGAAAAACACGGAAATCACTACTGTTATTAATATAGCTATCAGCAATGTTACTATTGTCTTGGTCGCTTCTTCATTGCCGATCAGCTTGTCGGCAATCGTATAAAGTGTATCTTTACCGATCAGAGAAATATTTGCTTTGCCTGAAGCAATAATCAGATTGACCGTATAAAGTGCGGTCATCGTAAGAATTCCGGAAAGAATTGAAGGAATATTAAATTTTGTATGCAAAATTCCGGTTACAACGCCGGCAATTGCTCCAGCTAATATAGCAACAATAATACCTAAGTAAGGCATCCTATTATAGGAAAATACTGCTGCGATAATCATCCCCATCGTGAATGTACCTTGCACAGACATATCGGCAATATTCAATATCCTAAAAGGTATATATAAACCGACAGCAAGAATACCGTACAGTAGACCTAGCTGAATAGCAGAAAGTACTTGTGCAATGGTCATTATTCACTCTCCTCATTTTGTATTCATAACAACTTATGCAGAAAAATCTGCATAAGTTGAATATAAATAAGTTTTATGCTTTATTATTCGATAGTTGTTACGTATTCAACTTCCCCTTCAAGTTCTGCCGGTACAACAATGCCTAATTCCTCAACTTGATCTTGGTTAAGAATCATAGTAACTTTCTCTACTGTTTCCGGTGGATTATCTGCAACAGACTCGCCTTTCAGAATACGTACCACCATTTCGCCAGCTTGTAGACCTAAGTCACGATAACTTAAACCGACTGTTCCGGTACCGCCGGATTCAACCATCGAGCTTGCACCTGGGAAAATCGGTAAATTATGTTTATTCGCTACTTGTTGGAAAGCAGGCATAGCAGAAGCTACATCATTATCGGTCGGTGAATAAAAAATATCAACATCAACCGCTAAATTCTCTACAACTTGTTGTAATTCCGAAGTATTGGTTATTGTACCTTCTTTATAGTCTAAACCCTTTTCTTTCAAAACTCCTTTACACAATTCAGCTTGCACCTGTGAATTTACTTCTGCTGAATTATAAACAATACCGACTGTTTGAGTTTCAGGATAGAGTTGTAAAGCAAAATCAATAATTGATTCAATATCTGCCATATCGGAAACACCGGTAACATTGTCACCTGATTCTTGCCAAGAAGGTGTCAGTCCTGCTTCAACCGGATCTGTAACACATGAGAAAACAATCGGAATCTTTCCTTTGACAGTAGTCACCGCAATTTGAGAAGGACCGGTCGCTATCGGTAAAATAATATCAGGATTAGAGCCTACAACTTCCGAAAAAATGCTGTTGAGCAAAGAATCATCACCATTAGCATTTTTTATGTCAAATTCAACATTATCTTCACCGAACTCTCGGGAGATAACTTCTATCATGGCATCACGTGCTTCATTCAACGCTAAGTGATCAACAGGTAAAACGATTGCCACTTTTTTCTTGTCGCTTGATTCGCTATCCACAGCAGGTTCTGTTTCTTCTGCTGGTTCTGCATCAGTTACCTCGGATTCATCAGCTTTAGTTTTCTCTGTTGCTACGTCTTCCTTAGCTGTATCATCTTTAGTATCAGCAACTTGTTCCAAACTTTCTTCAACTTTTGCTTTATCTTCATTCTTCAAGTTAGATCTTGCATCGTCTTTCTTGGCACAACCCACGATTAATACTGACAAAACTAGCGCCAGTGCCAATAAAATTGTCATTCTTTTTTTCATATTTTTTCTCCCATATTTTATTTTATACTTTTTTCTCTAGTAAAAAACTAAATTTAAGTAAATATTAAACGAATTAACAATTGAACTTTAATTCCATTGTTATAATCAATACTTGAGTTTCTAACTTTGTTGTTTAAGTATTTTTACAATTGAACTTGTACCAAGTCTTGATGCTCCGATTGCAAGATATTTTTCTGCATCTTCCAAAGAGCGAATACCACCGGAAGCTTTAACTTTAACCTGTGGACCTACATTTTCAACCATCAGCTTAACATCGGCAAAGGTTGCCCCACCAGTTGAAAATCCGGTAGAAGTTTTAATATAATCGGCTCCGGCTTGCGTGACAATTTCACACATTTTAATTTTTTCAGCATCGGTCAAAAGACAAGTTTCGATGATAACTTTTAAAATATGTTTGCCACAAACCGCTTTAAGAGCTTTTATTTCATATAAAATATTTTCATATAAACCCGATTTAAGATCGCCCAGATTAATCACCATATCAATTTCTGTTGCACCGTTATCTAAGGCTTGCAATGCTTCACTGATTTTTGTTTCAGTTGTTGCATAACCGTTCGGAAAACCGATAACCGTACAAATATCAACTTTGCCCGCTACATATTGACAAGCTCTTTTGACAAAGGCCGGCGGAATACAAATACTAGCAACATCATATACCAAAGCATCATCACAAATTCCTTTGATATTTTCCCATGTTGCATCTACATTCAATAATGTATGATCAACTGCTTGCACTATTTTCTCAATATCCATTTTATACATCCTTCTTTATAAATTTTTTATTTTTTTATGTTTAATCCATTTTTTATATATTTTATAAATTTTTTATAAAAACTTCACTAATACATTTACATTAATTCAATAATAAAATAATCCGAATTAAATAATTATACTTATATTTTAATAATTAATCTAATATTAAATAATCTGTTGTCGGCTTTTCACCACCTTGAACAATTAAAATTTCCTTAACCACAAAATATATAAGATATGATATAAAATAAATAGAGATTTTTGGATAATGATTTTTATAAAATTTTCATCATTTAAATAATTTTGGAAAATCATAAGAAAACACAAAGATTGATTTGTGAGCAAGTTTTGGTTTTTATGTCAAACCGTTACAAATAGAATAAAGATAAATTTATAAATAGATATTAATTTGCAATCAAGTCAACCATTGTGAAAAAAGAAAAAGAGGCATTCATGACAAAAACATTCAAATATATCCGTAACATTCATTATTATGAAACTGATTGTATGGGAATTACTCATCATTCCAATTACATACGAATCTTTGAAGAAGCAAGAATTGATTTTATGAGTAAGATTGGTCTTGCATATGATAAATTAGAAAATTTAGGAATTATTATCCCGGTCACCGGAATAGATTTAGAATATAAAAACGTGTCGAAGTTTGCTCAAATTTTGCGAATTGAATCTGCAATAGTTTATTTTACCGGAGTGAGAATGACCGTACAATATAAAGCTTATGATAATGAAACCGATGAATTAATTTGTAGCGGGCATAGTAAGCATGCTTTTGTTGACCTCAACTTTAAGCCTTTTGCTTTACAAAAAAAATTCCCCGAAATCTACCAAAAATTTAAGTCTTGGAATCTGAACAAGGAATTTTGAAAGAATCTCTTCATATCATTGAATCTATATATCTTACAATCTACACAAGACGATTTTTTGAAGAAACCTCTTTATGAGCTAAACAGACCTCTTCATAAGTTGAGACAATCGCATCTGTAAAATCCTGTTTGGAAAAAATTTCGCTATTAGATCCCCAGCTTGGATCCTCAGCCAATTTATTGCTAATATAATGATAACCTTGGATAAAATCGTCTTTGTTTACAAAACCATAACCGTTTTGTTTATGATGCAGGACATTATTTAAGCAAGGATCTTGGCGTGCCAAAATCGGAATTCCGACTGATAAGGCTTCAGCATAGGTCAAGCCTTGAGTTTCGCTTTGAGAGGCGGAAACAAAAATATTACCCGCCGCATAATAGTCCTGAATTCTTTCCCAATCTGCATAACCGGTAAATATTACTTTATCATTCAAGCCGAGTCCCGTACTCAACTTTTCAAGTTCGGCTTTAGCAGGACCGTCACCGACAATCAATAATTTTATTTTGTTCGTTGTTTGAGACAACTCTTGGAAAAATCTGATAATTTTATCCAATTTTTTCTCCTGCGAAATTCGGCAGACACTAATTAGAACCATATCATCAGATTCAATCCCATATTCGCTGCGAATTTCTATCACTCGTTTCCTATCAACATTTCTGAATTTATCAATATCCAAGCCAGTCGGAATTACTTTGAGTGGCTTTTCGACTTTATATTGCCGCATGCAATCTATAACTTTTTCGGTTGGCACAATAATCAGATCACAATTTTTCGTGAATTTTTTAACAAATTTCCCGACCAAGCGGAGAGTAAAATTATTTTTAGGTAGTTTCAAATAGTGAATATAATTTTCATAAAGTGTATGGTAGGTATGAATGTGCGGTAGATTAAATTTTGCAGCTGCTCGTTTGCCTAAGCTACCCAAAGAGAATTCGGTGTGCGTATGGATCAAATCAAGATTAAGTTTTTTGACAATTTTCAGATATTTTTTCAAAATTGGTATTCCGATTCGACGCTCTTTTAAAGTTAGGAAAGGCATACTCAAAATACGATAGGTATGGATTTCTGAGAAATCTGCCGGATCAACTTCAGAATTAGAAACCGTGAACACAAAAACCTTGTGTCCTGCCTCCATTAAACTGTTGCGTAATTCATAGACTGATGTTGCAACACCACTAATTTCAGGATAATACGTATCTGTAAATATTCCGATCCTCATTCTACGCCTTATTCAACCTTTCAATTGCAAAATATTATTAATAATTTCCTTCTGCTTATAAAATACCATAAACGAAAATTTTATGTTTTCGGCAATTCTCAAACATAGCAAAATTTGTTTTCAACATTTTGCTAATTCCATTATTTTATAAATTTTGCTATTTTAAATTTCCGCTACTCCTAAATATTTAAATTTATAAATTCAAATATTAGTTTTAAATATTAATTAATAATAATATTATTATCAACTATTTAAAAATAATAATTATCAATTCCTGGTTAATTTGTATTAACCTATAAGATATTAATAATCAATTGTTTATTTCTCATTAATTATCTAACAATGATAGTGTATAATAACTATTAAGAATAATAAGAATCTTAACCAATCAAAAATGCAGGCAATTCAGAAACAGCTACATTACTTAGCAGAACTATTTAACTCAATTACTTCTGAATTGATAGTAAGGAGGAGATTAATAAAATGAAAATCGGATTCATCGGTGCAGGAAATATGGGCGAAGCTCTCTTGGCAGGAATAATCAGAGGCGGCACCGTTCAAGCCCAAGATATTATCGTTTATGATACCGACAAACAAAAGAAACAGACTATTTCCGATAAATATCAGATTAAGCTTGCTTCCGATAATAAAGATTTATTAAATCAGGTTGATACTGTAATTTTAGCCATCAAACCAAACATTTATCCAATTGTACTGCCTGAAATTTCCGGTTATTTAACTTCTGAACATCATTTGCTCTCACTTGCTCCCGGCTATAATTTTTCACGGATAAGAAATTTATTGAATCAGGATAAACTGAATAAATCGGAACAAATTGCTTGCAAATTATCTTTAATCATGTCGAATACTTCTGCCCGAATCGGTCAAGCCGTATCCGCAGCCTGTTTTGATCAAAACATCACATCAAAACAAAAGTCCTTGCTCAGTGAATTACTGTCGGGTGTTGGCATGTTTTTCGAAGTTGAAGAAGCACAAATGCCGACCATAACTTCAGTAATCGGCTCGGTTCCCGCTCTGGTTTACATGGTAATCGAAGGAATTATGCAAGGTGCAATTCTCGAAGGACTGCCGGCAGAACAGGCAAAACAGATTGCAGCCGGAGTCGTGGCATCAGCAGCCAATATGATATCCGAAACCGGAGATCATCCTGCCATATTGCGTGATCGAATTTGCTCACCTGCAGGTACGACAATTGAAGGTGTCGCTCACCTGAAAAATGTCGGTTTTGAAGGCAAAATAATCGAAGCTATTCATATTATGGCGGAAAAAGCTCACCGCATGTAATTTTTATCATACTTGGTTTAAATGTATTCTGAATAATGCGGTTAAAAATCACATGCAAAGCATTTATTAAAAATTGTTGATTGATCAACACGATAACCTGATTCATCTTTTGAATTAGGTTTTAAAATTAAAAGCACCTCTATTGTATTGTAATAGCAGTCCTTTTATGCAAAAGAACAGGGAGTACCGATAAGCAACCAACGGAGTGGTGCTCGCCTACTTTAAATGGGATACTGGATAAGACCAGCCAGAAGTTGACCTTATCCAGTCGTCGCCAACGATCAAGGCAGCATCCAATAAAAGTTGTCGTTAACGACCATGGCAGCATCCGATAAAAAAGCAACACTTATGACACCATGATCCCGTAAGATGAAAAAACCGTATATTTTATAATCTTTTAGAAGTCACCTGCGTCCGGCCAACCTTCCGGCTGTCCGTCGTAGCCATCTTTCACAACATCAAAAAGAGGGTAGAAGTTGACATAAGAGTAGTCAAATGTATCGTTTTCCTCCGCCACGATTACGTCCCAGCGTCCGTTAGAATAGACGATCGCGTCCGGCCAGTCTTTACCGTACTCATGCTCGGTCTGTTTGGCAAAACCGAAAGATTCCAAACGCTTACCGTAGGCGTCGATATCTGCTTGCTTGTAGATGATATCAGTTGTGCAAAAGCTCTTCTCAAAAGCCCAGCCACATCCCAGAATTTCTCCATTCACCGGCGTCGGTATGTCTTTTGGCCAGACGTCAGGTGCAGGTACGCCAGGTTCCGGATCCGGAGTGGGCGGCTTTTCGGTTTCGCTCGGCTCGGGCTCACTTTGTTCCGGCTCATTTTGTTCCGGTTCACTTTGTTTCGGTTCGCTTTGTTTCGGTTCACTTTGCTCCGGCTCACTTTGTTCCGACTCGCTTTGCTCTACTTTTGCTTTTTCATTAACCGACTGAGAAACGGTCGGCGATGACTTTGACTGCTTCGAATCCTTACCACATGCGGCCAGTGAGAAAACCAGCGCCAGTACAGCCAAAAAGATTAGAATTTTCTTAAACATTGTAATGACTCTCCTCTTAAAATCTTTTGCCACAAAATATGTGACAGATAAAATGATAATCGTTTTACGTTGGTCTCAAGTAATGATCTAGCTTGTTGGTACAAACTGTTCCACCATCATAAACACGAAATTAGCTCTTATGATGTTATTCTTCGAACCACATTTCTTATTATCTATACCGTCGCCGAGCGCATATGGTATGCTTATCAACACTATTCTATCCTTAAAAGCCCTCGACATTGGTGCCTTACTCTTTACGGAAATGGCGTACACGATCATACTTCTAATACCTTAATTTAATTATAATTGCTCGATATTTTACTCACAATACATTCGTTGTATTCGGTTGTTTTTCGTCGTATTCGGTAAAATAACATATTAAAAAAGCAAGCACAATTTGCTTTTATACTTGCTTTATTTTATTTCCAAGAAAGGAGATTCACTTATGTTATGAGCAGGAAACAAGAGTGGAAGGTTAATTTATCGAGCTAATTTTCGTTTGCATCGGCGTCTTTTTTATATTCTTCCGTAAGGCGGTTCATTTCTTTAATTTCTATTTTCCAGGCGATGTACATTATTAGCCATATCAGCACATAGACAAAGATTATTATGCCCG
>JAAYNE010000011.1 GCA_012521015.1 Clostridiaceae bacterium
TCAACACATTCAATAATTGGTTGTCCTATTTCTAACATTAAGGCCTCCTTAAAGCACATAAAATCTCAATTGCTATTCAGAAAACTGATTACCTAGAGTACAACTCAACAATTAAGGTTTCTTCTACGTCGAAATCAATATCTTCACGTTTAGGAAGTCCGACAACTTTTGCTTCCAAGGTATCCCAGTTCATAGATAACCATTCTGGAATGACTGCTTCTGCTAAATCTTTGAAAGGTTCTAATTTCTTTGAACTGGCTTTCAACGTAATCACATCACCAACACGTAAAATAGCTGAAGGAACGTTAAGCCTTCTGCCGTTTACTAGGAAATGCGAATGCGAGACATATTGTCTGGCTTGAGCTCTGGTATCAGCCAAACGCAAACGGAAAATAACATTATCCATCCGCAGTTCCAATAATTGCAACAGGTTTTCACCTGTAACACCGGACATACGGGATGCTCTGGCAAATGTGTTTCTGAATTGTTTTTCTAAAACACCATATATAAATTTAACTTTTTGTTTTTCGCGTAATTGACGTCCGTATTCACTATCTTTACGACGTGATTTTTGAGGATTACGTTTTGATTTTTTGTTAATCCCCATCACTTGAGGCTCAATGCCTAAAGTGCGACAACGTTTTAAAATTGGTGACATATCTCTAGCCATCTTGATCCTCCTTTAAATTCTTCTTCTTTTCGGTGGTCTGCAACCATTATGTGGAATAGGTGTCACATCTTTGATTAAGACTACTTCCAAACCGGCAGTATCAAGAGCTCTTATTGCAGACTCGCGACCTGAACCCGGCCCTTTTACATATACTTCTACAGTTTGCATACCTTGGTCAACAGCAGCTTTTGCCGCAGTTTCAGAAGCTAATTGTGCAGCAAACGGTGTTCCCTTACGAGAGCCACGCATGCCTTGTGATCCGGCACTTGACCATGAAATTACATTGCCCTGCAGATCGGTAATTGTAACGATTGTATTATTAAAGGAAGAATGAATATGCGCTTGTCCATTAGCAACATTCTTACGAACGCGACGTCTCACACGTGCTTTTCTTTTAGTTTTTGCCATGATATACCTCCCTGTTAACGTCTGCCTGACGATGATCTTCTCTTAGTTCCCTTGCGGGTTCTGGCATTGGTTTTTGTTCGTTGACCACGAACGGGAAGTCCGGCACGGTGACGACGCCCACGATAGCAACCAATATCAGTTAAACGTTTGATATTCATTGCTATTTCACGACGCAAGTCACCTTCTATTGTGTAGTCCTCTTCCAGGACATCACGAATTTGAGTAATTTCTGTTTCTGTTAAATCTTTAACTCGTGTATCCGGGCTTATATCGCATTTTTCAAGTACTTTTGTAGCGGTTGTTCTACCTACACCGTATATATAGGTAAGCCCGATTTCAACACGCTTTTCATTAGGGATATCTACCCCTGCAATACGTGCCATCAATGCACCTCCATCAATTTTAGTGTTTTAAATTGTCAATATAAATTTGAAAAACACGTTTGAAGGAAACAACAATCCTCGGTTATAAGATTGATGCAGCCGCATCCTTTTGGCGTGTCCTCAACAATAATCAAGTGCTAAATTTGATCATCCTTGTCTTTGTTTATGTCTCGGATCAGAGCAAATGACCATTACTCTGCCTCTACGTTTAATAACTCTGCATTTTTCACAGATCGGTTTTACCGATGGTCTAACTTTCATTTTTTCACTCCCTTTTAGCAACAAAAAATTGCCCTTTTAAGGCGACGCCAAAACATTTTACCAAACCTACAAAAAAAATCAAGTGGAATTTATATATTTTTATTTCGTTTAACTGCAAAGTTAAATTCTGGTTTAAAGATCAATTATGACAATAAGACAACTGATTTTAATCTTCTGAGGCAAAAAGCTACTATGTTGTCACCAGTCAAGCCGGGATACGATCTAAAGGTGCCAAGGTTATCACCTTTAATCTATTGCGGATTAATTTATTTTCCGCGCCAAGTAATTCTGCCTTTAGTCAGATCATAGGGTGTCAATTCTAAAGTTACCTGATCGCCTTGTAAAATTTTAATATAATGTTGACGCAATTTACCGGAAAGATGAGCTGTCACTTCATGACCATTTTCCAGTCTGACTCTAAATAATGTATTCGGTAAAGCTTCCACTACTACACCCTTAGTTTCAATAAGATCTTCTTTTGGCATTAATTACTCTCCTTTTTTAGTACTAATATTAAATAATTAGTTTTATATTTCACATCTTATAAATTGGCAAAAAACATTGCAAGTATCTTTTGTCACAATATCTTTATGCCCAAGTCTGATTTTCAATTTGAGTAAGTTCTTCAGCATATTGTTCACGTTCGCTTGCGGTCAGAGTCAAGATTTCAACGCCATTTTTTGTAATTGCAAATGTATTTTCATAATGAGCTGCCGCTTTTCTATCTGCGGTTACAATTGTCCATTGGTCAGGCAGAATTTGGATATGAAAACTTCCTTCGGTAATCATCGGTTCCAAACACATTGCCATACCTACTTCAAGGCGAATTCCTCTACCGGCACGTCCGTAATTTAACAGATTCGGATCTTCATGTAAATTTGCACCGATTCCGTGTCCGGTCAATTCTCTAATCACACCAAAACCATGATTTTCGCAATGGGTTTGTACAGCATGACCGATATCGCCTAAACGATTACCTTTTTTGACCTGTTCAATCCCTTTCCAAAATGACTGTTCGGTTACTTTGACAAGCTTTTTCCATTGATGATTGACATCGCCAACCAAAAAAGTTCGGCAAGCATCTCCGAAATAACCGTTATGCTCGGCACCGACATCAATCGAAACAATATCACCATCTTTGAGGTAACGATTCTTGCTCGGAATACCATGTACAACTTCCTCATTAATAGAAATACACGCTGAACCAGGAAAAGGCGGATCTCCATAATTCAAAAAAGCAGGAATTGCATTTTGTGAAACAATCGTATTGTATACAATTTGATCCAACTCATACGTGGAAATTCCTGCTTTGATTTCAGGTTCTATCGCTACAAAAACCGAAGCCGTTATTCGACAAGCTTCTTTGATCATTGCAATTTCTTGTTCAGTTTTTAAGATGATCATCAATGATCTCTTTCTACTCAACTATATAGATGCTAAGTTAATAAGTTTAAATGAATTCATGAATTTAGATATTAATAATCATAATACCAATTCATGATTTTCAGTCCTGGCTCGCCGAGTCGAGCTTGATAACTCGCTGCATACCTGGAAAATGCATGAATTGATATCTTTATATTGATCTTCAATACTATTCATTCAAAAATCCTGCTTTTAGTCTTCAAGAGCTGCTAAATCTTCCCAAACTTGATCAAGTTTAGTCAAAATTCCTTCATTGCAGTTAACTGTCATCAATAAGCCTTTGTTTTCGTAATAACGAGCCAATGGCTCTGTTTCAGCACGATATGTTTCAAATCTGTGTCTAATTGTTTCTTCATTGTCATCTGCTCTTTGAGTTAATTTCCCACCACATTCATCACATACATTTTCAACTTTAGGTTTTTTGATAACCAGATTGTAAGGAGCCCCGCAATCTTGACAGCTCATTCTATTGACCAAACGCTCAATTACAATTTCAGGATCAATCTCTAAATGAACACAAGCAGTCAATTTAATATCAAAATCTTGCAGAATTCTGTCAAGAGCTTCTGCTTGTGGGATATTGCGCGGAAAACCGTCAAGAATAAAATCGCTTCTGATCATATCCAATTCATGACGAATCAATTTTTCGGTAACTTCATCCGGTACCAACAATCCTTTTTCAATATAATCGCTTGCCAGTTTACCTAAATCTGTTTTTTCTTTAATGTGTCTGCGAAATAAATCACCGGTCGAAATGTGTGAAAACTGTTTATACTTTTGAATATTTTGAGCCATAGTACCTTTACCAGCACCCGGTGCTCCAAAGATAATAAGTTGCATACGTTACTCCTTTCAGAAACTAAAAGACGGTTATTAAGATAACCGTCTGCGAAAATTTTGTTTTGATTAATCGAGGAAACCTTTGTAATGACGCATCATCAGTTGAGATTCCAATTGAGTAATCATGTCCATAGCAACACCGACTACAATCAGGACCGAAGTTCCACCAAACCAAATGTTCTGCATCGAATTGGTCAACAAACTGAGTAAGCTAGGGAATAAAACGATGAAGACTAGAAATAAGGCTTCAAACCAAAGCAAACGTTTCGATGTTTTGCCGATAAATGTTGATGTAGGTCTACCCGGTCTGATACCCGGTACAAAACCGCCATTTTTCTGTAGATTGTTCGCCATTTCTATCGGATTAAATGAAATCGATGAATAGAAAAAGGTAAAAGCTAAGATAAATAATGCATATAAAACATAATATAAAGGATTGCTTGAGAAATTCAGGAACCATTGTGCTATTTTACCTTGAAAGCCAAATAATGAAATCATGGTTGATGGTAACATCAGAACCGATACTGCAAAAATTACCGGTAAAACTCCGCTTTGATTTACCTTAATCGGTAAATATGTGTTTTGTCCACCATACATTTTGCGTCCAATAACTTTCTTTGCATATTGCACAGGTATTCTGCGCTCAGCGGACTGAATATAAACTACTAAAGTAATAATTGCAACAAATACAATAATTACTAAAATAACTCCTAAAATAGCCAAAAGTATATTGCTTTGACTCCATTGCATAAAGGCAAAATAGATCGCTTGAATATTCATCGGGAAACGACTAATAATACCGGTAAAAATAATCATTGAGATCCCATTACCGATACCGCGTTCATTAATTTGCTCGCCTAGCCACATAATAAAAGCTGAACCGGCTGTAAAACTGAGAATAACAACTATAGCATTGATTGCCGGAGGTAATACGGTAGCCTCTGCAGATCTGCTTGATGACCAGTAAGCAAATGACATAAGCAAAGCTAAACCAACCGTAACGAATCTGGTAATTTTTTGAATCTTCTTGCGACCGGCTTCCCCCTCTTTGGACAATCTTTCAAGAGCAGGAATTGCGGCAGTCAATAATTGCATAATAATTGATGAATTAATGTATGGTTGGATACCAAGAATAAAAATCGGAATTGCTCTGACTGTTTCGCCGGTTAAAGTAATACCTGTTATTGTCTCCATGAAACCGCCATACTGACCCAGACGGTTAAAGAATTCCGTAAATGCCTGAACGCTGATACCGGGTACAGGAATTGCCGTACCCAAGCGATATACCAGCATCGCAATCAAGGTAAAGACTATGCGCTTACGCAAATCTTTAATCTTTAATGCATTACGGAGTGTTTCAAACATGCTACCCATGATTAAATCTCCTCTATCGTTCCACCAGCGTTCTCAATTTTTTCTTTTGCCGAGGCAGTGAAAGCATTGGCACGAACTGTGAGTTTTCTGGTTAATTCACCACGTCCCAAGATTTTAATGCCGTCATTGACTTTAGGTATTTTCAAAATACCTGAATCATGAATTATTTTTTCATCTACTACGGTTCCGTCTTCAAATTTATTCAAAGATTCAATATTAATTTCATGATATTGTTTCGCAAATCTTTTATTATTGAAGCCACGTTTCGGTACACGTCTATATAAAGGCATTTGTCCGCCTTCGAATTGTGGTCGGACGCCACCACCGGAGCGGGCATTTTGTCCTTTGTGACCCCGACCTGAAGTCTTGCCGCTGCCACTGCCATGTCCACGACCAACACGTGAACGTTTTTTAGTAGCGCCCGGGGCTGATTTAATTTCGTTTAATTTCATTATTGCCTCCTACGCTTTTTCTACTTCAACCAGATGTTCAATTAAATGAACCATACCTTTAGTTGGAGCATTATCTTCTTTTTCAACCGTTTGACCGATCTTTGACAAACCGATAGCTTGTAAAGTTGCGAGTTGCTTTTTATTACAGCCTGCCAAACTTCTTTTTAAAGTAATTTTTAATTTGCTCATTAGAAGCCTCCAAACTAAATTTCGTTTACAGATACACCACGTTTTTTGGCAACCATCTGAGGAGATAATAAAGATTGTAAACCATTCATCGTCGCATTAACAACATTATTAGGATTATTTGAGCCTAAAGATTTTGTTTTAATATCCTGAATACCAGCCAATTCGCAAATTGCACGAACCGGTCCGCCGGCAATGACCCCGGCACCTTCCGCTGCCGGCTTTAGAATAACTTTAGCTGCACCGTATTTACCGACAATTTCATGTGGAATGGTATTGTCAGCCAAAGAAACTTTAATCATGCTGCGTTTTGCTTCATCTCGCCCTTTACGTATTGCGTCAGGTATCTCTGCCGCTTTCCCCATTCCTTTACCAACTCTACCTTCACCATCTCCAACAATTACAATCGCTGTAAACCGGATATTGCGTCCGCCCTTAACAGTTTTTGCTACACGCCCGATATGGATTACTCTATCTTTCAAGCCGTCATCTTCCCGACGTTGTCTGGGACGACGCCCACGACGTTCTCTACGTTCACCATCATGAGGCTTAGTACTTATTCTATCATTATTTCTCTCATTAGAATTATTCATTTTCATACTCCTCTATCAGAACTTCAAGCCGGCTTTTCTGGCACCTTCAGCTAAAGCTGCAACTCTACCATGGTAAAGATATCCGCTACGATCAAAAACTACTAACTCTATGTCTTTAGCTAAAGATCTTTCAGCAACGAGTTTGCCAACTAATTTAGCAGCTTCACAATTACTTGTATTTTTTACTTTTGAGCTGATTTCTGCATCAAGGGTAGAAGCTGAAACTAAAGTTGTACCTGTTATATCGTCAATCACTTGAGCATAAATATGTGAAAGGCTTCTAAACACACTAAGTCTAGGACGTTCACTTGTACCATTGATATGCTTACGTACCCTTGCATGTTTGCGTTGACGAATTTTATTTTTTTGAATTTTCTTGATCATCGTCTATTCCTTTCCTGACTATGCGCCGGTCTTACCTTCTTTGATACGCAGTACTTCATAATCATATTTAATGCCCTTACCCTTATAAGAATCGGGTATACGTGTTCCGCGAATCTTAGCTGCAGTTTCACCAACAAGTTGTTTATCAGCACCTTTGACCATAATCTTATTTTGGTTCTCAACTGCTAAGGTAATACCTTCTGGTTGTTCAATTTCTACCGGATACGATAAACCGACATTTAAAACTAACTTATTACCATCCATTTGAGCACGATAACCCACACCGGTTACTTCAAGAACCTTCGTAAAGCCCTCTTTTACACCAATTATCATGTTATTGATTAAAGAACGCATTAAGCCATGTAAGGAACGGCTTTCTTTGGAATCATTATCGCGTTTGACAAGCACTTGACCATTTTTTATTTCTACATTGATCGCGGGATGAAGTACTTGAGTTAAAATTATATTACCGCATTTTGCTGTTACTACACCATCTTTGACCGATACATCAACACCTTCCGGCACTGTTATCGGCATATTGCCTATTCTAGACATAATAAACTATTCCTCCTGCTCTTAAGATTGTGACATCGGCTAATTATTCAATGTCTTTTCAGAGTCTTTACCAAATAAATGCCATGACTTCGCCACCAACACCGGCTTGACGAGCTTTTTTGTCAGTCATTAAACCTTTTGAGGTTGAAACCAAGGCAATTCCGAGTCCGCCTAAAACACTCGGCAATTCATTTACATTTGCATAAACTCTCAAACCTGGTTTAGAGATTCTTTTCATGCCGGAAATTACCGGCTGTCTATCATGATATTTTATAGTTATGGTCAAAAGACCTTGTTTGTTATCTTCTGCAAAGTCGACAGCTTTGATATACCCTTCATCTAAAAGGATCTCTGCTATATTGCGTTTTAATTTTGAAGATGGTATTTGACAAGATTCATGGCCTGCTCTACCGGCATTACGAATTCTTGTAAGCATATCTGCAATTGGATCTGTTATTTGCATATTTTTCTCCTTTACAGTTACCAACTGGCTTTGCGCACGCCCGGAATTTGACCTTTATAGGCAAGTTCACGGAAACATAAACGACAAACACCATATTTACGCATATAAGAACGTGGACGACCACATAATTGGCAACGATTATGTTGACGTGTTGAAAATTTTGCAGTTCTCTTTGCTTTTTCTCTCATCGCTTTTTTAGCCATCATTTCCTCCCTTATTTCCTATAAGGCATCCCTAAGCCTGTTAATAAAGCCTTGGCTTCTTCGTCAGTTTTAGCAGTAGTAACAATTACGATATCCATGCCGCGAATTTTATCGATTGAATCATAGTCAATTTCCGGAAAGATTAATTGTTCTTTTGTTCCCATTGCGAAATTTCCTCTACCATCAAACGAATTGGGATTAATACCGCGAAAGTCACGTGTACGAGGTAAAGCAATGTTGACCAATTTATCAAAAAATTCATACATCCTTTCACCGCGCAAAGTTACTTTACAACCTACTTCCATTCCTGCACGTAATTTAAAGTTAGCAATTGATTTTTTTGCTTTAATTACTATAGGTTTTTGGCCGGAAATAACCGACAGATCTTCCACAACATTATCCATAGCTTTTGCATCATCTTTTGCATCGCTTACACCCACGTTTAATACAATTTTTTCCAATTTCGGAATTTGCATTACTGAAGTGTATTTGAATTGCTCTTTCAAAGCAGGAGCAACTTCATTTTTATATTTTTCAACTAATCTGTTAGCCATCTACATTGCCCCCTTATCCTTTAACTGAATCGATTGTTTTACCTGATGCTTTGCTGTAACGAACTTTGACACCATTCTCAAAACGTTTTCCGATTTTTGTCGGTCTTTTGGTATCAGGACAGACTAACATAACGTTCGAACTATGGATTTTTCCTTCTTGTTGAAGGATACCACCGGCTTCCAAGTGAGTTCTAGCTTTTTTATGTTTGGTTTGCATATTGACGCCTTCAACAATTACTTGTGAGGTCTTAGGAAAAACAGCTAATATTTTCCCGGTTTTACCGGCATCTTTACCATTTAGAATATAAACAGTATCATCTAATTTAACATGTAATTTACCCATTAACTGCCTCCTTATAATACTTCCGGTGCCAAGGACAGAATTTTCATATAATTCTTTTCTCGTAATTCTCTGGCAATTGGCCCGAAAATACGTGTACCTTGCGGATTCCCATCATCATTTAAAATAACGGCTGCATTCTCGTCAAAACGAATTGTCGTTCCGTCAGGACGGCGAACGCCTTTTTTAGTTCTTACAATTACCGCTCTAACTACGTCACCTTTTTTGACAACTCCACCTGGAATTGCTTCTTTCACAGTACAGACAATGACATCGCCGATATTGGCATATCTGCGATTGGTGCCGCCCAAAACTCTAATACATAATAATTTACGAGCACCGGTATTATCCGCAGATTTTAGAGTAGATTCTTGTTGTATCATTTTCATTCCTCCTTATGAAATCAGCGGAACTATTTCGCTTTTTCTATGATTTTTACTAAGCGCCAGCTCTTTGTTTTACTAAGTGGTCGAGTTTCCATAATCCGAACTCTATCACCAATACCGCATTGGTTTTCTTCATCATGAGCCTTAAATTTTTTCGTCTTTTTAATGTATTTTTTATACAAGGGATGACGCACATGTTCTTCAACTGCAACAGTAATCGTCTTATCCATTTTATCGGAAATAACTATTCCGACTCTTTGTTTTCGATTATTTCTTTCGCTCATACTTTATCCTCTTGCTTCTTTTCTTCAGCTATTTCAAATTCACGTAAAATTGTTTTTACACGGGCTATATCTCGTCTGACCATTTTGAGTTCTAAAGGATTATCAAGTTGATTCGTTGCATGTTGAAATCTTAATTTAAAAAGCTGTTCTTTGAGTTCAAGCAATTCTTGATTCAATTCAGCAACTGTCATTTCACGCAATTCTGTTACTTTCATCATTCAACCTCCTCAACTTGTTCTTCGGAGTCGACGGTTTTTTCAACTTCACCGGCAGCTTCAGCAGCTTCTTCAGCAGCCATTTCAGCTTCTTCTTCCAGTTGTTCAATAACATCTGCTTGAACTTCTGAATATCTTGCCAACTCTTCTTCTGTTAATTCAATATCACTAATTACAAAACGAGTTTTAATCGGCAATTTATGAGATGCCAAACGAAAAGCTTCGCGAGCTGTTTTTTCCGGAACACCTGCTAACTCAAACATGATTCTGCCCGGTTTGACAACTGCTACCCAATATTCAGGTGAACCTTTCCCGGAACCCATTCTAGTTTCCGCCGGTTTTGCTGTTACCGATTTATCCGGGAAAATCTTAATCCAAACTTTACCACCACGACGCAAGTAACGATTAATCGCAATACGGGCAGCTTCAATTTGATTACTGGTGATCCAAGACGGTTCCAGAGCTTGCAAACCATATTCACCATAAGATACTTTATTACCGCGCAGTGCTTTGCCTTTCATACGTCCACGATGTTGTTTTCTATATTTAACACGTTTTGGCATTAACATTATTGCTCACCTCCTTCAGAATCAGATTGATCGTTTTCATCCGATTTAGGTAGAGGTATAATCTCACCTTTATAGATCCAAACTTTTGTTCCGATCTTACCATATGTAGTATTTGCTTCAGCAAAACCATAGTCAATATCAGCTCTTAATGTATGCAGAGGAATTGTACCTTCGTGATACTGTTCACTACGTGCAATTTCTGCACCAGCTAAACGTCCTGAACACATCGCTTTAATACCTTTAGCACCCTGCTTCATTGTTCTGCTGATAGCTTGTTTCATCGCTCTACGATAAGAAACACGTTCTTCCAATTGTTTCGCAATTGCTTCTGCAACCAATTGAGCATCCAAGTCGGCATTTTTTATTTCTTTAACATTAATAAAGAATGCTTTTTTGAATTTTTTTGCCAATTTCTTTTTCAAAACTTCAATTTCCGAACCTTGGCGCCCGATTATAATCCCCGGTTTTGCAGTTGAAATAGTGATGATTGTTCTTTCATCGCCTTCACGTTCAATCTCAATGCGAGATACACCAGCACGATCGGTTTCCTTTTTTATGAAATCGCGTATTTTTGTATCTTCAACCAAATAGCGAGCGAAATCTTTTTTGTTAGCATACCAACGGGTATCCCAATCTTTTATTACTCCAACACGAAACCCATGCGGATTTACTTTTTGACCCATTAGTTAGCCTCCTCTATTTTTTCTTTAACTGTCAAACGAATGTTACTGCTTCTTTTCAATAATCTATCAGCAGCTCCTTTCGCACGCGGTCTGTATCTTTTTAATGTTGCACCAGGTCCAACTTGACAATCAATTACAAATAAATCTTCACGATTCAGATTATTGTTATTAACAGCATTAGCACTTGCTTGTTCAATCAATTTGATCAAGATCGGAGAAGCTGCTTTCGGTGTATACTGCAAAATAGCAATTGCTTCATCAACTTGTTTATCCATGATATTACGAACAACAACACTAACCTTGGAAGGACTGACTCTGACATGATTAATTTTTGCCGTTCCACAATCTTTGCCGATCCCCAATACCTTACGCTCTTTTTTGGTTAAAGTACGTTTTTTAGCTGAACGTGGAGCTACAGAACAATGATCTTTAATGATTTGTTCTCTATTATCTTGCAATTCCTGTCTTGTATAAGTTTTTGACATTTTTTCCTCCCTCCATTTCAGCTAATTATCTCATTTGTGTTTTTGTTTCGGATTTGGCATGGCCACGGAATAATCTCGTCGGAGCAAATTCACCTAATTTATGGCCTACCATTTCTTCAGTAATATATACAGGAACATGTTTTCTGCCATCATGTACCGCTATCGTATGACCGACCATTTCCGGGAAGATCGTAGAAGCACGTGACCACGTTCTGATAACTTTGTGTTCATTCTTTTCATTCATTTTTTCGATGCGACGCATCAAGGCTTCTTCTACATAGAAACCTTTTTTCATTGAACGACTCATATGTCACCCCCTATTTCTTACGTCTTCTTAAAATATATTGATTAGACTTCTTATTCTTTTTACGGGTTTTTTTGCCAATAGTCGGTTTACCCCAAGGTGTACGCGGACTTGATAAACCGATTGATGTAGCACCTTCACCTCCACCATGCGGATGGTCAACCGGATTCATCGCAAGACCTCTGACTGACGGCCTCAAGCCTTTATGACGTTGACGTCCGGCTTTACCAATCTTAATATTTTCATGTTCAATATTACCCACAGTACCAATCGTTGCTCTACAGTTGGTCGGAATCAGTCTGTATTCACCGGATGGCATACGTAATTGAGCATATTTACCTTCTTTAGCCATTAAACTGGCAGAAGCACCGGCAGAACGAACTAATTGCGCACCACGACCGGGATGCATTTCAATATTATGAATCGTCGTGCCAACCGGAATATCACGCAAAGCCAAAGTATTGCCTACACTGATATCCGAACCCTCGCCGGAAACTACTTGCATACCAACTTTTAGTCCTTGCGGAGCTAAGATATATGCTTTTTGTCCGTCAATATATTGAATCAATGCTAAAAATGCAGTACGATTCGGATCATATTCGATCGCTTTTACTATTGCCGGAATACCATCTCTTTGACGTTGCCAGTCAATAATTCTTATCTTTTGACGATTACCGCCGCCTCTGTGTCGAACAGTAATACGTCCATAATTATTTCTACCGCTATATTTCTTCTTCGATACCAAAAGACTTTTTTCGGGCTTTTTATCTGTCAGTTCAGAATAATCTGCCACTGTCATAAATCTTTTCGCAGGAGAAGTCGGGCGAAAGCTTTTTATTGCCATATTAATTCACTCCTTCTTCGATCCGGCCTACATCCCGAATCCAAATTCTTCAATTGAATTTTTGTATTTCTTTGAAGTCTTTTGTTCTTTACCACCTGCAACTAAATATGTAGTTTCTTGCGGATCAAGATCAATTGTAACAATTGCTTTTTTCCAGTCAGCTGTTTTGCCGGTATGCATATTTACGCGTTTCATTTTACCAGACACATTTTGTGTATTGACCTTCAAAACACGAACATTAAACAACTTCTCAATAGCTTGTCTTACTTCTGTTTTAGTCGCTTTTCGATCAACAGCGAAAGTATATTTGCCTTCCATACTATCCATAGTGCTGCGTTCAGTGATTACCGGTTTAATGATAATATCATGCGGATTTCTCATGCGTAGACCTCCTGAACTTTATTAACAGCTTCATTGGTAAAGATAATGTTTCTGTATTTCAATAAATCATATACATTCATTGTATTAACCAGTGCTGTTTTTACATCTTTAATGTTTGCTGCAGATTTCTCAACATTTCGATCAGGTCCTACCATAATGAAAATCGCTGAGCCTCGTAATTCCAAATTGTTGATCGTTTTTACCATTTCTTTGGTTTTGATTTCTTTGAGCTCCAACTTATCAAGAACTTTAATGCGATCCGCACTTAAAGCCTGTGATAAAACCGATTTCATCGCTAATCTGCGCATTTTCTTATTTGTTTTATAGGAATAATCACGTGGCACCGGTCCGAAAATAACTCCGCCGCCTACATGGTTGGCGGCTCTGATCGAACCTTGACGTGCTCTGCCCGTACCTTTTTGTCGGTACGGTTTTCTTCCGCCGCCTCTTACTTCACTGCGACCTTTTGCTTTGGAAGTACCTTGACGTTTATTTGCAAGTTGGTTTTTGACAACGCGATGTACAACATCTTGATTCGGTTCGATACCGAAGATGGCATCCGCCAATTCAATATCACCAATTATTTCACCTTGCATATTATACAACTTAGTCTTTGCCATATAATTCTCCTCCCAACCTAACGTGCTTTGACGGAAGTTTTAATTTCTAACAAACCGCCTTTTGGTCCGGGTACAGCACCTTTAACAACCAAAATATTACGTTCGCCATCAACTTGAATAACTTCTAAGTTTTGCACTGTAACGCGTTTATTTCCCATTTGTCCGGGCAATTTCTTCCCCTTCGGAACTCTGGAAGGAGTAGCGGATGGACCCATTGAGCCTACACCGCGATGGTATTTCGAACCATGAGCCATAGGTCCTCTGCTGAAACCATGTCTTTTGATGGATCCTTGAAAGCCTTTACCTTTTGAGGTACCGGCAATGTCTACTTTGTCACCCGCCTCAAACATTTCGTCAACCTTCAAAGTTTGACCTGTTTCATATTCAGCTGTATCTTTGAACTCTTTTAAAACACGCATCGGCTCAACATTAATTTTTTCGTATTGACCGTTTGCCGGTTTATTGTTCTTTTTTGTCTTTTCATACCCTACTTTAACTGCTTGATAACCTTCGATCGCTTCTGTTTTATTTTGAATAACAATTATAGGACCGCAATCGATAACGGTAACCGGGATCACTAAACCTTGTTCATCAAACAGTTGAGTCATACCGGCTTTTCTACCGAGCATAAATCTGTTCATTTTATTTCTTCCTCCTTGGTTATTGGTTCGTCTATACGAACATTGACCTGGGCTTAAGCCTATAATTTAATTTCTATATTAACTCCAGCCGGCATTTCTAATCGCATTAAGGATTCCATTGTTTTATTATTAGGTGCCAAAATGTCAATCAAACGCTTATGTGTTCTCGCTTCAAACTGTTCTCTTGAATCTTTATTTACATGCGGAGAACGCAAAATTGTGATAATCTCCTTTTCCGTCGGTAAAGGAATCGGACCCGAAACACTTGCTCCGGTGCGATTTGCAGTCTCTACAA
>JAAYNE010000012.1 GCA_012521015.1 Clostridiaceae bacterium
AACTTTAGAATGTCACTCGTCACAAAGTTGGCTTGTGTAAAATGCTTTATTAGCAGGTGTTAGCTTCTTTTTTCCCAAATATAAAGGACCATCTCAAAAAATTACTTCTTTTGAGACAGCCCCTTTTGGTGTTTATTTAGATATGTATTTTAGATAGTCCTAATAAATAGTCATGTTATTTATTATTAATACCCAACAATACTACAGATTACCGTCTTCTTTTGCCATGTGCATTAAGAGATTGACTGTACGGTTCGAATAACCCCATTCATTATCATACCATGATACGACTTTGAAGAAACGTTTTTCACCGGGCAGATTGTTTTGCAGTGTAGCAAGTGAATCATAGATAGATGAACGTGAATCACCGATGAAGTCAGTCGAAACAACTTCTTCATCACAATATCCTAAGATACCTTCAAGATAGGTTTCTGATGCCTTTTTCAATAATGAATCAATCTCTTCGATTGAGGTGTCACGTTTAGCTGTGAACGTTAAATCTACAACTGATACTGTCGGTGTGGGAACGCGGAAACTCATTCCGGTCATGATGCCGTCAACTTCCGGAATTACTTGACCAACAGCTTTTGCAGCACCGGTTGTAGAAGGAATGATGTTAATCGCAGCAGCACGTCCGCCTCTCCAGTCTTTCTTCGAAGGACCGTCAACAACTTTTTGTGTAGCTGTATAGGCGTGAATTGTTGTCATCAAACCTTTTTCAATACCAATCCCCTCTTCCAGGAGAACTTTAACTACCGGAGCTAGACAGTTTGTTGTGCAAGAAGCATTGGAAACTAAATCATGTTTTGCGGGATCATAATCATTTTCATTAACGCCTATAACCATCAGTTTTACTTCACCTTTACCGGGAGCTGAAATAATAACTTTTTTCGCACCGGCTTCCAAGTGGCCTTTAGCTTGATCTGAATGAGTAAACAAACCTGTTGATTCAACAACATAATCCACACCCAATTCTTTCCAAGGTAAACCGCTTGGTTCTCTTGTAGCCATAATACATTTTGTTTTATTTGTACCGTTTACGATAATTACATCGTCTTCTTCTAAATTCGGGTTTGATTTTTCGGTATCAAGTTCATGCTGGAATTTACCTTGTGTAGAATCATATTTTAGCTGATAAGCAAAATATTTTGCATCTGTAGTAATATCAGCAACTGCTACGATATCTATTTTGTCACCGAGTAATCCTTGATCACAAATTGCTTGGAAGACCATACGTCCAATACGTCCAAAACCATTTATACCTACTTTAATTGCCATTAAGTATTCCTCCTAATTTCTACTAAAAGTAATGTCATATATTACTTTTACATTATAATATTTATCTCATTAATTTTACTTGATATTAGCTTGCTTTTCAAACTATTTTACAACTTCGAAGCTTTAAAATATCAAAACATCAAATTTGCTAAATCTATTCAATTTAAATAAACAGTTTTTAGTCATTATTACTTTCAAATTACTTAACTCAGACTTTTAAAATCGGATTACGGGCTGCTTTGGTTTCATCCGGTCTGGTAATCGACATATTATGTGGAGCATTTTTCAACAAATCAGGATTTTCAGTCGCTTCTTTTGCAATCGCATTTAACGCATCAGCCAAGCCTTCCAATCCTTCTAAGGTTTCAGTATCTGTCGGTTCGAACATCATCGCTTCTTGCACAATCAAAGGGAAATATACTGTAGGCGGATGATAGCCATAATCAATCAAACGTTTCGCAATATCAGTTGTAATTATGCCATATTTTTCTTTTTGCCAAGCAGCAGTTATAATAAATTCATGCATTGCCGGTTCCTGATAAGGAACGTGATAAGAATCCCGCACACGTTCCAAAAGGTATCGCGCATTAGCAACAGCCGCTTCCGAAACTTCCGCCAAACCTTGCTTGCCATAAGCTAAAATATAAGCATATGTTTTGACACAGACCGAAAAAGATCCGGTGAATGCCCTGACTTTGCCGATTGACTGGGGGCGGTCATAATCTAAAATAAATTTTGTTTGATCAGCATCCAGTTTTTTGATTACCGGTTTAGGCAAAAACGGTTCTAAAATTTTCTTGATTCCGACCGGACCGGCACCGGGTCCGCCTCCGCCATGCGGTGTGCCGAATGTTTTATGTACATTGAGATGCACAACATCAAAGCCCATATCACCGGGTCGGGTTTGCATCAAGATTGCATTGGCATTGGCACCGTCGTAATAACACAATCCTCCGGCTTCATGAATTAAGCCTGTAATCTCTTTTACCTCTTTTTCAAACAAGCCTAAAGTATTGGGATTAGTCAACATGATACCTGCAATTTTATCATCAATTTTTTGTTTCAAATCTTCAACATCAACCAGACCGTCGGCATTTGATTTGATTTCTCTGATCTCAAATTCCGCCATGGCAGCAGATGCCGGATTGGTTCCATGTGCCGAATCGGGAATTAACATCACTGTCCGTTCAAAATCTTCGTTTGCTTCATGGTAAGCTTTGATCATCATAATTCCGGTTAATTCGCCGTGGGCTCCTGCTGAAGGTTGAAAAGTAAAATGATCCATACCAAAAATGTCATTAAGTTGTTGTTCCAGATTGTAAAGCAAAGTTAAATTACCTTGCACTGTTTCTGTCGGCTGGAGTGGATGCGTATTTCTGAACCCGGGTAAATTTGCCATGTTCTCATTGACTTTCGGATTATATTTCATCGTACAGGAACCTAAAGGATAAGGACCGTTTTCAACACCGAAATTTTTAGCAGACATATTGGTATAATGGCGCAGCACTTGAATTTCAGATAAATTTGGTATATTCAGATCTTTTTCCCGCAAGAGATGTTCACCATAAAACTCTGCAAAATTCGGCTTAATCACATCGCATTTTTTCAAAATGCGATTGGCATTATCCCCGGTTTGCGGCAGATCGAAAATTAAATTTGTTTGATATTTCATTTCAGCCTCCCAATACGTTTTCATGCCGAATTAAATTCGCTACCAAGGCAACAAAATCATCCATCGCTTTTTTTGATTTTTTCTCGGTTACTGCCAAAAGCCATACATCGTCAGACAATGCTAAACCTCCGATTACACGATGTTCCAATAACTTTTTATTTAATGCGTCAAGCGAACCGCCATATCTTAATTTGACTGCAAATTCTCTGAAAAACGGTTTATTATAAATCGCTTCAAATAAGCCTGTCTGAATTAATTTGTTGTGTAAGTAAATAGCTTTAGCTGCAGATTGTTCCGCGACTTCCTTTAAACCGGATCTTCCGTTAAGAGCCAAATAAATGGTAGCTGCAGTTGCCAGCAAAGCCTGGCTTGTACAGATATTGGACGTGGCTTTTTCACGACGAATATGCTGTTCACGCGCTTGCAGCGTCAGAACATAAGCAATTTTTCCTTCTGTATCCGTAGTCTGACCGGCAATTCGGCCCGGCATCTTACGCATCAGCTTTTGTTTTGCAGCCAGGAAACCGACTGCAGGTCCGCCGAAATTTAAAGGAATTCCTAACGGTTGTGCTTCACCACAGGCAATATCTACTCCGACTTCTCCGGGGGATTTAAACATTGCAAGGCTGATTAAATCGCAGGAAACAACGGATAAAACCTGATTTTGTTCCGCTTTTTTAACTAGCTCCCTCATATCCTCGACGATACCGAAAAAATTCGGACTCTGAATCAGAAATCCGGCATAATCATCACCGGAAGGATATGTTCCTGCCGCAGTTCCTTGCTCATTCAATGCACCTATCTCAACTTCCAAACCGGCAGCATGGAAATATGTTTTGATTGTTGCTAAATATTCCGGATTCAGACCTTCGGAAACCCAGACTTTATCTTTTTTTGTCTGACGACAAGTTAAAAGCAAAGCTTCAGCAGCCGCCGAAGCGCCATCATATATAGATGAATTTGAAACATCAAGTCCGGTTAAGCGACAAATATAGCTTTGCCATTCAAAGATAGCTTGCAAAGTCCCTTGTGACATTTCCGCCTGATACGGTGTATAAGAAGTTAAAAATTCTTGTCTGCCGATTATGTGATCAATCACTGCCGGAGAATAATGATCGTAAAAACCTGCACCTAAATACGAATCGTATTGATCAACTCTTTGATTGCGTTCAGCTAAATTCGTTAATTGAGCAATAATTTCCTGTTCGCTTAAGCCTTGAGCATTCAATCCGGAAAAATTCTTATCTTTGATTTTGATTTCATCCGGAATTGCATCAAATAAATTGTCTAATTTCAGCCCGACCGACTCTAAAAGTTCAGCACGTTTCTCTCTGCTAGTAGGTATATAACCGCTCATATATTTCTCCGATCGATAATGAATGTTCTGTTAAGCAAAATTACTGAAACCGGAAAAGTTCTCTAATTTAACTTAACAAAGCAATGCGTCATACTGGGTATAATTTATTCAGCAATATCTTGATATTTTTTAGCATCCAACAAATCTTCGATCTGCGCAGAATCGGATACTTTTATTTTGATAATCCAAGCAGCATAAGCATCTTCATTGATCAACTCCGGTTTTTCTTCCAGATCGGCATTAAATTCCAGAACTTCTCCATCAACCGGCATGTAAAGATCCGATGCAACTTTGACTGATTCGACACTGCCGAAAATTTCACCTTTTTCTAAATTTTCACCAACTGAATCTACTTCAACATAAACAATATCACCCAACTCTTCTTGAGCAAAATCCGAAATTCCGATTGTTGCGGTATCCCCGTCTAACAAAATCCATTCATGTGAATCTACATAATAACGATCGTCTCTATAATCTGCCATATTATCCCTCCAAAACTATCAATTTACTATTAAAGTCTGACTATTAATATATATTAAACTAAATTTTTCATACGAAAGGTGTTGATGTAATTTTATACGTATGTTTTTTACGTCTGATTGCAATTTCAACTTCTGTGATATCTTCTGCTAAATCCGCTGTAACTAAGGCAAAAGCTATACCTTTATTCAAAGTCGGTGAAAAACTGCCAGATGTGACAAAGCCGATTTCTTGATCTTGGATGAAAACCGGATAACCATCGCGCGGTATCGATTTATCTTCAGAGATCAGGGCAATCAACTTCCTGTGCTGTTTGTTTGCCATTGCTTTGCCGACGAAATCACGCTCCAATTCAACAAATTTATCCAAACCGGCTTCTAAAGGATTGATTTCTGAACTCAGTTCATGTCCATATAAAGGTAGCCCTGCCTCAAGTCTCAATGCATCACGAGCTCCTAAACCGCAGGGTCTGATATTTTCCTTTAATAGGTTCTGCCAAAACTTGATCGTGTCAGCAACAGGCAAGTATACCTCGTAACCATCTTCGCCGGTATAGCCGGTTCGGGAAACTACCAAGTGTTTATCATCTAGCGAAAAACTCACCTGTCTAAATCTCTTTAAATCTTCAACTCTTTTCGAGATGTTTAAATCGGGATAGATTGGAGATAACGCTTTTAAAGTAGGAGTTAAACTACCCGTACCCTGAATTGCAATTAAACCATAGTTGGCCGTTTCATTAATTATTGAAATCTCATTTTTTCGATCATATTTTGTCAATAGCTCTTGCAAATAGGCAAAATCTTTATCCGTATTTGCAGCATTGACAACTAACCAATAATCTTCTGTTCCCAATTGATAAACCATTAAATCATCAACGACACCGCCATCTGCATAGCAGAGAAATGCGTAGTTGGTTAGCTCGGGATTTCTATGACTTATTTTGCGCGATAAAACATAATCCAGAAACTTACCGGATCCGGATCCTGAAACTCTGATTTCTCCCATATGAGAAACATCGAACATTCCTTGCGCTTCACGTACAGCCAAAGTTTCATCCTTGATCCCGGTATACTGTACCGGCATTTCCCAGCCGGCAAAATCAACCATTTTCGCATTAAGTGCGAGATGCTCATCATAAAGTACCGTTCTGTTCATTATTCATTCACTTTCCGGATGAATTGATAAAAACAATCTTTTCGCTACACATCTGATCCATAGAAGAAAATCACTATTTAAGCAATCCTTTTGTCTATCTGGCTAATCATTGTCAAAGCAATAACTTTAGTAAAGCTGACAAAAACACATTGATAAAAGACTATCACTAATAATATTGGTTTGCAATGAAAATCCCAGCGACAGATTCAACTCAGCATATCGGATTACCACCGCATTACTACTCAAATACAAATACAGCATACCTCAAGGATTGTACAAAAATCAAAATTTGCCATACACATTCTTGTCCAAAGGATGTGCTACATAGAGTCGGCTATTGTAAATTAATCTTCTTTTTCTAGCAAGAAACACTGCCTTACAACACTTTCCGGAATAAGCAGTTCTCCTATTACTTCAAGAATTTTAACTACGATCATTGTATTGGGATATAATTCCGGTTCATGTCCACACCAATCAAGATTACTCCCGTGTAATTCAATATTTCGCTCTCCATCGCAAAAAAGGAGATTTTGTATAAATCCATCCAAAACAGGTGAATTTTCAAGCGATTTTATTATATACAATCTTCCATCTTTCTTAGGCTAGCAGTTACAACTAATTTACAGCTAATCATCCAGTTATTAAATATCAAAGATTTTCAACATATTTTTTTACTTGAGGTCCGACATAAACTTTTTCATGGTGCAAGAGAATCGGTCTTTTCACTAGCATACCATTAGTTGCAAGCAATTCATATTTTTCTTCAAGCGACATTTCTGGAAGTTTATCTTTTAGTTTTTGTTCACGATAAATCATGCCACTGCTATTAAAAAACTTCTGAATAGTCAATTCTGATTTTTCATGCCATAACTTTAACTCTTTAAACGTCGGATTTTCAGTATCAATATTTCTATATTCATACTCAATATTTTTCTCTTGTAAAATTTTTTCCACTTTACGACAAGTTCCACATTTTTTATAACAAATTAATAACATATTACCTCCTGGAATCCTCTTAAAATATCTGTAATACATATATTAAAATTTAGTATTTCATATGAAGTCACATCTTGGACTATAATTTTAAACAAAATCAAAGAATGAGTTAAAATTATAGAGGCTTTATGAGTTAATTTTCGTTTGCATCGGCGTCTTTTTTATATTCTTCCGTAAGGCGGTTCATTTCTTTAATTTCTATTTTCCAGGCGATGTACATTATTAGCCATATCAGCACATAGACAAAGATTATTATGCCCG
>JAAYNE010000013.1 GCA_012521015.1 Clostridiaceae bacterium
CTATTATACCAGACGATTTACCAGATCATGGTTATGGAAGATAGATAAGTATATCAATTTCAAGTTTACCCGTTGGTACAATCGGAAGAGACAACGTAACTACAGGCTAGGAAATGCAGCAAAGGTCCGAGAATTGACAAAACAGGCAGGACTAGCAAGTATGTGCGGATGAATGCTGAAGGAAGAAGAATATCGGAAAGCCGTATGCGGGAAAACTGCACGTACGGTTTGATGAGAGGATGGTGGTAACCCCACTGTTCTACTCTATCAAGGGTTGAGAAATAGACGTAAAAAAGCCTTGATACAAGGGCTTTTCGGGATTTGAGAGTAAATCCGATGCATTAAAATTGTAAAAATATCGGTTCATGGGAACAAATGGTACTATCAAGCACGTTTCGAGCATCGCAGAATAGGCCTGTGTTCTCCAGTCTGCTTACGCAACGCCAGACGATGGATTTCTTTCCACGGTTGTTCCAGTGGACTCTGCGGAACACCCGCCACAATTGCCGCAGATAACTATTTGTGAAAAACAGTGATTGGTGGGAAACGGCGTTGCGACGGTCACAGTAAGCAGGCTTTCTCCCTTTGCAATAGTCAGTACGGGTGTGGCGGTACCGGATACCATTGTAACTGACCCGCCCAAGACAGGCCACGGCAAACCCGCTCGGTTTTGTGATGCTGGGCCTTGCGGCGCTCTGCTCCGGCTATCTGGTAGTGAAGAAGCGCAAAGCATAAACAGATATGAAAAAAGGGCGAGGGTATTGAAGCCTTCGTCCTTTAATTCCATGCCATTTTACCATGAAGCAGCCTTTCGCCAATAGCGGTAGGTGTTTCTCCATGAATCCCTGAGATCCTTATTACATCACTGCTCTACTGCGTACAGCCCCCTTGCAAAATAAGCCGTTCGATGGAAGCGACGCAGTTGAAAGTATCGTCCCATGCAAAAATATTAAGTGCCAAGTCAGTTCCCAACAACTCTGGATGCGCATTTAGATCAAGCCGGAAGCATCCATGTTCGTGTTTGCTGCCGACTCCTATGAAGATATTAGATGAGATCAGGGAATATAATGTCAGGCTGAACTACAGGGAGCTTAATGACCTTGTAACAAGGATAAATAACAGAGTGAATACACAGGTAAACCAGGGCACCGGAAGGATACCATTAATGTATTTTAACAAAGAAAAAGCTTTCCTATGCAGCCAGCCAGCCGATACCATAAGAAAGCCTTATCAAATAGCCACACATACCGCTAAAGTGAATCATTCAAGCATGTTCCAATATAATGGGTGTCAATACTCTGTACCACCAGAGTATGTCGGCAAAAATGTTTCGCTTCAAATTTATGATGGCTATATACATGTGTATTATAGCACATATTTCATAACTATCCACATGATAAGCAAAAAGAAATTAAATTATCATAATGAGCATTATACGGCCATTGCGAGAAAATCACATGCATTCAAGGATGAAAATATAGCAGACAGAGCAAAGAAAATCTTGAAACGATAGGAAGGATATATGGTTATGAATAATACTACATACAATCAGTTGTGTATAAATATGGAACAGCTCAAACTTACTCAAATGATACTTCATCTTGATGAGGTTACTGACTTCGTTACAAGTAATAATCTTACATTTACAGAAGGATTACTGAAGCTTAGTAATTATGAGGTTGACTTCAAGGAAAAGAATGCCTCCAAATCAATCATTAAAGCGGCTGCATTTCCTTTCGTAAAAGAATTAAAAGATTATGATTTTGAATTTCAGCCCGGAGTAAATGAACAAGAAATAAAAGAATTATGTACTCTTGGTTTCTTGGAAAAAAGTGAAAACATAGTCTTTCTTGGACCAAGTGGTGTTGGAAAAACACATTTGGCTACATCAATAGGAATTGCGGCAGCTAAACGACGTGTCAGTACATATTTTATAAGTGTAATGACTTGCTTCAACAATAAAAAGAGCAAAACTGGGAAACCGATTAGAAGCACGATTAAAGCACTTTTGTCATTACAGGCTTCTTATTATTGATGAAATTGGATATTTACCAATTGATAAAGAGGATTCTATTACTGGATAGAGTGCTACATCATTCACATATCACAGCAATATCAGGAAAATCGTACAGACTAAAGGATCATATTAAACAGACAGAATAATTGTACATTTTTATATCATATTTTTTGTACATTTATCCTTGACATTTTATATCTGATCGTCAATCACATCAATTTCACTCCAAGGGAAAGCCTTGGCGGAAGGACACCCTACGAAGTGGCCCTAGAAACTTTTGGTGAAAATTATTGGTAACCCCTGTCAGAATGGAACAGTGGATGCGCATTTGGATGTTTGGCTACAGCATCATCAAAGTTTCTGAATACCAGTTCATTATCATTGTAATCGCTTATCGCATACGATACCGGAAGTTTTCCACACAGATCAAGGATTACACTTAGATAAATTTTCTTTGTGTTATCAACAGTGGTACCATATTTAAAGACACTTACATCCGTTACCCATTTCTCGTTAGGTGTATCAGATTTAAATTCCCTGTTGAGTATGTTCTTTGCAGTATAAGCAGGATCTGTGGCTGGTATTGTGCAAGAGTAGTATACCTCCCATAAGGTCTGGAATCTTCTAACTTGATATGACTATTATACTGCTTTACTCAGGTTCTGACACTACTTGGTGCTAAAATTCCATACTTTAAAGCAAAATCTTTATAACTTATTCTGTTTTTAAGATACTCCATAACAACCGCCTTCTTGAATTCAGCTGAATAATTACATAAGTCACTATTATGTCTTTCCAGAGCACTCTCCCCGAATGTATTGTAATTATAACTCCACTGTCTAAGAAATTTTGGATTAATCCTATATTTCTTGCCGAGCTTATAAAACGATGTGCCTTCTTCATCATGTTCTTTTAAGATGGCTTGTTTTAAATCTTTGCTAAACTTCTTCCTTTTTGACATAAATATGCTCCCTCCTAAGTAATAAGTTTTTGATATTTCACTTGTCTACCTAAAAGGGAACATATCAATACAAGGGGGCGAGGGGCTTTTGAGTGTATGTTAGAAGGGCATTAATAATCTAACAATTAGGTTTCGGGTAATATTCCCAACTTATATAGAAGCATATATATAAAGTAATACAAATATTGTAAGAAATATGTTGCAAAATTTCCAATATATGCTATAATGTGTATTATATTAAGTGAAAGGAGGATAACATAATGAATAATGAAATGGTTAAAGAAGTAGAAGAGCTTGAGGTTATTGCTGAAGAAACAATGGATTTTGACGATTTATTATTCGGCAGATGTCCTGCTAGCTCAAGATGCTGTAA
>JAAYNE010000014.1 GCA_012521015.1 Clostridiaceae bacterium
TGAAATTCATCTTTTTCTAACTCCGTGTTCATAACAAAAGAGATTTCAGCATTTTTGTCAATCCAATTAATATGAACCAAGCCTCCGTATCCTATGCATTCATTTTTGTAGAGATATGAAAATAGTAATTGATTGGGCTTATCCTGAGTAAACAATTTAGACACAACATTATTAAAATAATCGTCTTGCACCTCTTTAGTCAATGGTTCAGATTGCCGCAAATGATAAATTTGATCATTTCTCCATTTCATAATATCGTAACGATCTTTTATTCGAATGGGAACTAGCGAATAATCTCCTTGAATAAAAGTTTGCTTATTTAAAATTTTGTAGGAGTTCATATTTCATTTCAGCTAATTTCCAATCTATTTCCGTGTCAATATCTTGCACTTCTTCTTCTGATAAAATAATAGATGAAGTTTCTGTAGTAATCAAAGAGTTTGTTACCCTTAATGGATTATACCAGTACCACTGTCCAGCATCATGAAACACCTTTTCTAAATCTTGTGAACGAGAATTTATAAATTCTTTCCAAATCATCTCCGTATGCCCCAATTCGTTTATTTTAACTCCTCTCCAAATAGGATAACTAAACGGTACTATAGGATAAACTGATGCTAAATGCTCCTTCAAAAGTAACTCTAAACCTTTTTTTAGTTGCTCAACTTGAATAAGTGGTGCTGTTGCATAAATACAGCACACATAATCGAACTCTTTATTTAACTCTTTTTTGTAAGAAGTTACCACTTCATGCAGCACATCCATAGTAGAAGCAAAATCGTCTGCATTTTCCTTACTTCGCATAAAAGGCACTGAAGCACCATATTTTTTTGCAACCTCAGCAATTTCTTCGTCGTCTGTCGAGACCATGATTTCATCAAAAAGTTTTGACTGTATAGCTGATTCAATAGAGTAAGCTATAATTGGCTTCCCAAGAAAATTTTTAATGTTTTTTCTCGGGATGCGCTTACTTCCACCTCGTGCCGGAATAATAGCAATATTTTTCATTTCACAAACTCCAATATCTTTTCAATCACGTACTCCTGTTCTTCATCAGTTAAAGTGGGATACATCGGCAAACTAAAACAATGCTTCGAATAGTTTTCAGCAACAGGTAAATCGCCTTCTTTATTACCTAAATTTTTATAATACGGCATTAAATGAACAGGTTCGTAATGTACTTGTACAAAGATATTTATACTACGCATGTAATCAAATAGTTCTTTACGTTTTTCAGTTTGGATCACATAAAGATGGTAAGCATGAAAAACATTTTTTGCTACTTTTGGTGTTTTTATCTGAGAAATATTCTTAAAAGCCTCATTGTATTTTGCAGCAATCGCTTGACGGCGTTGTAAACTCCAATCCAAGCGTTTAAGTTGCGAAATTCCTAATGCACACTGTATATCGGTGATACGATAATTAAAGCCTAAATCTTGCATTTCATAATACCAATTTCCAGGACATCTAGTTAAACGATTGTTATCCTGACAGATACCATGAGAACGGAGACATCTTAATTTATAATATAGGTCATCATCATTGGTAGTTATCATACCTCCTTCACCAGTAGCAATATGTTTTACGGGATGAAATGAAAACACAGTCAAATCGGAATATACGCCGTTACCTGCCATCTGTTTATTACCTTTGGAATCAATGAAATAAGCTCCAGGAGCATGACAAGCATCTTCTATCATCCACATACCATAATCATTACATATAGACCTTATTGCTTCCGAATCGACGGGATATCCGGCAAAATCGACAAAAATGACACCTTTATAATAACCTTTAGGTTTTGATGTAATCATTTGTCTTAACTTATTAATGTCTATCAAAAAAGTATCAGGATCGATGTCGCAAAAACAAACATTACCGCCACAGTATCTCACACAGTTAGCAGAAGCAACAAAAGTCATAGGAGTAACTATAACATTATCTCCAGTTTTTACTCCTAACGACAGAGCTGAGATATGTAGTGCCGATGTACCATTTGAGACAGCTATTGCATGTTTTGCACCTACTTTCTTTGCAAAAGCATCTTCAAATTCCGGTATTTTAGGACCCTGTGTCAAATAGTCTGAGTTAAGGACTTTAACAACAGCCTCTATATCTTCGTCTGTAATATATTGACGTCCGTATGAAATTTTTTTCATATACATTTGTTTGTTTCTAAAATTAGTTATGTTTAGTTTTGTTTAATTTATTTATATAATATCTGCATATTTTATATGGTTTTGTCAAAAATTTTCCTAATTTATAGTCAAAAGAATTATACACATGTAAATAATTAATAAATAATTGTCTAGCCGTCATATAATTAGAACACGAGGCTTTAATTAATGATAAATATTTCTCTTCCATATTTATCCCTTTTAATAAAGGAAAATATTGTTGCCATTTTTTATAAAATACAGTTATGTTTTTCATAAGCATTTTTGGATTATTAACACCTTTAAAGAAATGTTGCAATATAATTTGTTTTGTTATTTTTACATCATATCCACTTTGCAAGACTTGCATACAAATATCCATATCATATAAATGAAATCCGGAAAATGATTCATCAAAATGAATTCTGTTAAATAAATCTTTTCGAACACAAAACCACACACCATCAACGACAACAACATCACAAATAGCATCCGAATTATATAATTCCATTAAATGTTCTTTGTTATTATTGTCAATGATTCTACCAGACAAAACTTGAGTGTCTCCATAATAGCAAGGCGTATCCGGCAACACATGCCCACCAACAACACCCAATAATCCCATTTTTTTATGCTCAGCAAATAAATTTTCAACAACAACACCCCAATCCTTTGAAATAAACATTACATCTTCATGCACAAAACATAATAAATTTCCTTTCGCTTGTTTTTCTCCTTCATTATAAGCAGAAAAGATAGAATACTTGTTAGTTGAATTATCAATTAATATAATTTCATAATTACACCCAACAGTCTCTTTAACGTTGGCCTTCCAATTTTCTAATTGATTAATATTTTTTGAGCAACATATTATTGAAAGCATATCAATCTATTTTCAAACATTCAACTTGCCAACGTGATTTAATAATAGAAGTTTTTAGCGAACTATTTTCATTAAAAACATTTCCAAACCTATTTTTACCATCAATTTTAACGCGAAATTTTAAAAATGAATTTTCAGTTGCGTAATTTTTAACATTTCGTTCTGCAACATCAAATTTAATATAATAGTCACCATCAGCTAAGGTATATGGAGGAATATGAAATGAAAAATGATATTTTCCAATTGGTAATGTAGTTTGCTGACTTATATCATTGTAATCAGACCTTGCAATTGGATATTGCGAAGAGCTATAAATATTAAAACCAATAACCAAATTTCCAATATAAGAACCAATTTCCACATCTAAATTAACATAAATATCAGACGAAACATAAATATCATCA
>JAAYNE010000015.1 GCA_012521015.1 Clostridiaceae bacterium
AAATCTCGGAAAATAGTACTAAAATCACGAAAAAAGTGCTAAAAATGAGTAAAAACGTGTAAAAACGTGTATAATATTATTTTTTATTTATTGTATATAATAATATTCTATTATGACAAAAAAGAGGATTTTGTCGCTCATTTCGGGGCTATCACAGGGTAAGGCTTGTGCCGAAAGGTCCTTACCGGTGGTTGGAGATTTTGGAGATAAAAGTTGCCCGGTAAAGGGCATTCGATAACACCCTTGACGTGTGATAGAATAAATGACATATTTTGACATTTTGTCATACATTATTATTTATAATTTGTATATAATAATATTTTATTATGACAGAAAAGAGAATTTTGTCGCTCATTTCGGGGCTATCACAGGGTAAGGCTTGTATCCAATGCCTTTTACCGGGCGACTAAATTTTAGAAAAAATAAGTGAAAAATAGCAAGCTATTTAATAAAATTTTGCTTGAAAATTAAATAAAATAAGCCACATTCTGCAAAATTATTTTTCACAAATTGGATGCGCACTTATAGTGAACGAGCACAGGTCTTAAGCGTGATAGCTCACGTCTGGCACACCCCTTAAGGCTATCACACTTTTTTGAGCTAAAAAGACTGAAAAAACAGGTAAAAAACAGGTAAAAAACAGTGAAAAAACAGGTAAAAAACAGTGAAAAATGACTAAAAATGTATGGAAAATGCACAGATAAAGCACTATATAAGTATACAAACACTACCTAGACAGTGTAAAAATAAAGAAAAGAGGTAAACTATGGAACACAATGCAAGAGACACAAGGGAATATAAAGCCCTTCAAACGGCGTATGCTTTCTTTAACAAGAAGTTTTTTAAGGGTGCTCTCCCTGAAGTCTTCTTTCTGTTCGATTATCACGTAAAAAGAGCAGGAGGTTTTTTCGCACCTGAAAAAATGATATATGATAAAGATACAGAGGCGACTCATGTGGTTTGTCTAAATCCTGACTATTTATATAGGGATGTAGTAGAAGTTTTTGGTACTTTGGTACATGAAATGTGTCATGTTGCTGAGTATCACAATAAAGAGAAAAAGCCGTCAAGTACGAGAAATTATCATAGTAAAGTATGGCAAGACCTTATGACTTCCTGTTATCTCATAGGAGAAGTGAATAAAACGAGAACGTCTGGTTCTACGGTTATACCAGAGGACGGCAAGTTCAAGGCGGTTGTGGAGGAATATCTGTGTTCGTACGAATGGCTTACTGTACGCTCTTCCGACGCAATTAAAACTGACCCTGCTAAGGTTAAAAAAGCGAAAGCAAAGAATAAGGTAAAATATACCTGCCCTTCCTGTGGTTCTAATGTATGGGGTAAGCCTGCCCTGTCAATACTGTGCAGTCCGTGCGGTGAGGCGTATGTGTGTGCAGAAAGTGAGGATAATTAATATGAGAGTGTATGGAAAATACACTGTTAAAACACTATAAGGTTAAGAGGTAAACAATGAAAATAGTAAAGAATAAGATGACAAAGAACTTAGAAATTGTGTATGGAAATAATAGGTATGATTTATGGGATGCGTTGCAAGATATTACATCAGGTGAATATGCAGAGAGCGGGTATGAAGTACCAAAAGGTAAAATCTGCGTTTTATTCGGGAATTGGAATACAGGAAAAACCGTAAAAAATATATTGGATGCGTGCGATATACCTTACACAGAAAAAAGGGAAGAGGCTTTAAGTAAAGAACTAGAAAAGAAGTTTGAACTAGAGTGGTACGATGAATGGGCATCTTGTGGAAACTGTGATAAGTATGTTCGTACGAATGCAAGTTCATTGAACTGGACACCGAGTTATGTACTAACAAAATGCGGTATCACGTGCCGCCATTGTGTGAAAGACTACACAGATGATATTCTTGACGAATTTATCAATAACCCGCGAAAGGCGTGGCAATTAGAGGAGAGTTTTCTGGAAGATGAAGGCTTTACCCTGTTAGATGAAATATATGAGTCTAAGAATGTTATGCCTGAACAAATATTAAAAAGATTACAAGATGAGTATAAAGACAGTGATTTTGTATTCTGTAAACATAGTACAGGTATGTTCAATGTACAATTCAAGGTATTTATGAAAGCAAGAAATTAAATATGAGAATAACACTATAAAGGTATGAGGTGAAAAAATGAATAAATATGAAAAAAGAGTTATAAAGCTAGATAATGGAAATTCATTTGAATACGTGAACTGTAATGGTACATGGTTCAAATATGGACAGAATCTACAGAATGAAGGCTGGAAATATAAAGAAAATGAAACACTCTGGAATGTAGTGTCTTCACTAGTCCATTCTGGAAGACGTGTTAGAATCTGGTACGGAGATACGGAGACTGGGAGAAGCTGGAATGAGGAATATTATGTAACTGGAACTATAGGCAGAAGTACAGGGAATATTAAAATACCTATACTTATACACAATGCAAGAAGTTATGGAGGTTCATCCCTGCTAGATGGTTGTATAATCAGAATAGATGACATAAAACAAAAGAGAACTTTATATAAAAATGACAACTTTCATGTTGAAAAACTGGAATTAAAAACTGAATTAAATTTAGACTATCCTTATCGCATAATGCAACATAAAGATTCTGGGGAGGTGCAGAATGTTGCTAATTTCAAGGATATTAAAAGAGCTTTACGCTGGATAGACTTTATGAATGGAGATAGATATTGCAAGTAAAAATGAATAAAAGTGTATGGAAAATGCACAGATAAAACACTATAAAGGTAAGAGGTGAAACAATGAAAATGAATAAATATAAATACGTTAAAGTATTGCAACAAAGAACAGAACTGGGCTGGGAAGATATTTGTGAATATCCATCGAATAGTTATTATAACTGTGCGGTTCATGTACAGAAAGAACTAAGGGACGACCTGATTGCGTATCGTACGAATCAAGGTGAATATGAATACAGAGTAGTTGGTAGGAGGAATTTATGCGAAAAATAACACCTGAATATAAAGCAAAAATTGCAGAACAATGGGCATATGTTTGTGAAAAAGAAGCGAAGGAATCTAAGGAAAAATGCAATTCATCTGAAAAGATATACAATATTTGTGCTGACTTAAAAACAAAGAGACAAGAGCTTTTCTACTGTTTAACATTAAATTCTAAGTGTGAGCTTATTCAAAAGCACAAGATTGCAGAAGGGATAGCAAATAGTTGCTTGGTTCATCCAAGAGAAGTCTTCTATCCTGCTATAAAAGATAATGCGATTTCTATTATAGTGGTGCATAATCATCCATCTGGAGAAACTAATCCGAGTAGTGAAGATGATTCAGTAACAATAAGACTAAAAGAGGCTGGTAAGATACTAGGAATTGAAGTTCTTGACCATATAATTATAGGTAACGGTTATTATTCTTATCAAGAGCAAGGTAAAATATAGGAGGTAAAACATGGCAAGTATGTGCGTACTTGAATGAAAAAGTGACGTTTATAGAAAGCAAATGCTACTTTGAAGTAGTAAAACTGTATGCTGTAATGCCGTACTAATCGTACGAACAAAGAGTAGGAAAAGTGTATGGAAAATACACATGAAAAACACTATAAAGGTAAGAGGTAAAGGTATGAACGTAAAAAGAGAAATGAATGTAGTAGACAAAAACGGTACATTTTTTGTCGTGTATCAAGGAAAGGGTTATTATTATAAGAATTCGAAATTAGTAACTTTCACTGTACCAGAAAATATTAAAAATGGTTTATATGAAAAAAGATTATTTACGGAATTAGGTGAATTTGAGCTTATACAAGAGATTGATGATGGATACATTCCTGATAAACAATTAGAATTTATGAGTGATGAATTTGTAAAATGGGATATTGAAAAAAACAAGTTGAAATTTGTATTATCTTCAGTAAGCGAAGATGAAATAAGACCTGCTATGAATGGTATTTATTTTGACAGTGAAAATGTTGTAGTAACAGACGGACATAAAATGATATACACAGAAAATAAAAATGTAAACAGAAATTGTATCGCTTCCTGTTTAGGTTGCAAAAGGTTATGGACTCAAGCAAAAGAAATTCATATTGGATTAAAATGTACTAAGCTCGTTTTTGCTGACTGTGTGTTCTATGTTGAACATATAGACGGACAATTTCCGAACTATAAAAGAGTTATACCTGAATTTTCTGATAATTATACGGTTACGCTCCCTGCAAAAAAAGAATTAGAATACTTTCTGAAAAAGGCAAAAATTGTAAACTCAAGAGACCCTGAATTAAAGTACAAATTAGTAAATAAAAATAATGAAAGTGAATTTGTTTACTTCAACGTTGAATATTTACTTGATATTGAAAAATTTGGCATTGATACATTACATGGTCAAGATAACCTAAAACCGTACACGGGAGAAGCTGAAGGCATGAACATTGTAATAATGCCTATGGTAGGTGTAAAATGAAAAACGAAAAATGCACTATATAGTAGTATCGTTAGACTGTAATTATAACAATATCTTAATTATGGGCTTTTTAAGTGAAAAAAGCTGAGAATGCAATTGAAAATATTCAAGCATTGGAACGTACTAAATACGGCTGTACATGGTACTCTATTGATTATTAT
>JAAYNE010000016.1 GCA_012521015.1 Clostridiaceae bacterium
ACTGTTTTTTCGTATTCATGCTGGTACGATATTATATCTTCGTTGGCTTTCGATAGTGCAGTTTCAAATTCATCAATCGTTTTATAATCTTTACTGGCCTCATAAAACTGTCCTAACATACTCAATTTCTCTTGCTGAATGAAAATGTTTTTTTCTATCTCGTTATGCAAATAAGCAATAGCTTCATCTAAGCCTTTTTGACATTGAAAATATTCAGCGAACTTAGATAAAAACATGACTTCGGCTTCTTGTATGTACTTTTTGTCTTCGATTTTTTCCATAAAATTTTTTCGGCTTGGATACTCATTGGGGTTGCCTGCAGTTGGACTGTGTAAATACAAGCCATAACTTTCGATCTCTGGTAACCAGCGTTCATCTAGTAAGTCACCCGTTGTATTGGCTTTTTTGAAGCTCTCGATAATGTTAGTGACTGCCTGGTTATTAGTGGAGGCTACCGCGATAACAGGAGGATCTTTTTGTAATTTAGCAGCGTTTACCCAAAGCGAGGCTACTAAGCTTTGTATTAGCGTGGTTTTACCGGTTCCAGGCGGGCCGTTTACTGCCAATATTTCTCCATTATGCAGAGTGGTAAAATGATTTACACTTTCTCTCTGAGAAGGAGAACAAGGATAACTGTTGCCCATCTGCCCGGTATGACCCATAGCGCCATAAAGAAGAGCCTCTATGGGTTCTAGTAAACTTTGACATGGTTTTTCCTGCGGGCTAATAAATCTTTCGTAAAGTGGCAGGCTTGTTTCTGTTTTTGCAATGAGTTCATAAAGCAGTCTGATGTTCTTATTAATTCCCTGTGAGACATCTAAACCTGTAAAAACATGGATATGAGGTGTGCGATAATGGCCATTGTAGGCCTTATAATCTCCTATGTCTCTTCTGGTGACATATTCAAATAATTTTATCGCATACTTAAAGTATTGCCTCCAGTTTTCTTGATTTAAGGTATTTTCACTTATATAGGTATTAAAATCTTCCAATGTCCCAATTGGTTCTATATAGGGTTTGTCTGTTGGCTCTAAATATTGTCTTGGTATCCAGGGGAATGATTTCTCTTTAACCCGTATAACACCATTTGCATCCATTAGTGCCGGTATCCATAAAAGTACGATTAGGTTATCGGGTTTTCCAAATACAATCGGTGCAAATAGAATATCAATTGGTGCAATGACATCGCTTTCATCTTCGTCTTTCTTTTTCGCGCGGTGATTAATGCAATAGTCTTTAACCTCTTCGGGCAGTTGTCCATCCAAAATATCTTTTAGGGTGACTTCTGCAGATCTTAGGTTTTTTATCTTTATGTCGTTCATATCTGAATTGAACAGATTTTGATGCCAGTATCTTGTGGTATCCATAAATACCTCCTTACTAAATCGCCATTTTGTATTTTTGATAATGTTTTTTGATCTTTCTTCTTATCCTCTGCATGGTGTTATCCACGCTTTTGAAGTTTCGATTGGTTTTTTTGACTATGTTTTCGTAACTAAACCCTTCCAGGTAAAGCAGTAAGATTTCTTTTTCAAGGGGCGTAAAGGAAAACTGATCTAAGAATTCATCCATGGAAAATGGCTGCTCTATATTGTGTATTAAATCCT
>JAAYNE010000017.1 GCA_012521015.1 Clostridiaceae bacterium
TCAGAAAATCGGGCCGATTTGCACCCTTTCGTTTATTTAGCGATTTGCTAAAAGGTTTATTCTATCAGCGTTTCAAGGCAAAAAAAAGACGACTCAGGATTGTATCCGTTTTGTCGTCCTTTTATGGTGGGTGGTAGTGGACTTGAACCACCGACCCCCTGCATGTCACGCAGGTACTCTAACCAGCTGAGCTAACCACCCTTGTCTATTTTATGTTTTCAAAGCATACCTCAGTTCGTTATTTCCGTCAAGCAAAACCGGAATTCCGGAGTACAATGATATTTTGGTTTTTTTATGTTATAGTGTGTACAATAATCTATCTGCTACTAACTGCCAGCCTTTCCGCTTACTAATTACCTCAATCCTGAAGGGCTGGCATGTATTATTTTAATAGATACTTGGAGGTTTCAATGAATCCTTGGAATAGTTTACCTAAGGAAAGAATTTTGCCCGATGATTTTCTTGCTGTAATCGAGATCCCAAAAGGCAGCAAACAAAAATATGAAGTCGATAATCAAACCGGTCTTTTGCGACTTGATCGAATTCTTTATACATCAACTCATTATCCGCAAAATTACGGTTTTATCCCACAGACAACTTCTGACGATGGAGATCCTTTGGACGTTTTGGTTTTATGTTCAGAGAGCTTGACTCCTTTATGTATGGTGCGTTGTTATCCGATCGGTGCAATTAAAATGACTGACGATAACCATATTGACGAAAAAATCATTGCTGTTCCTTTTGATGATCCGCAGATGAGTTTTTACAAAGACCTGACCGATTTGCCGGATCATGTTTATAATGAGATTATGCATTTTTTTGAAGTATACAAAGATTTGGAAAATATTAAAACCGACATTCTACAAATTGACGGACGAAAAGTTGCCAATGAAATTATTGCCAGATGTCGTATTGTATATGAAGAATCTCTTCCCGATAAAAATGATAAATAATAAAAGGTATCGTAAAATTGGTTGTGGTATATGTTAATAAACGGGCTACAAAGATTTTTACATTTTACATATTATTCAACCTTTTATAGCGATCGATATTTTCTTGTGACAAAAATTCATATGCACTGCTGATTTCTTGGAATTTTTGCGTAGCATTAGCCGACTTATTAATATCCGGATGATACTCTTTAGCTTTTTTACGATAGGCAAGCTTGACCTGATATTCATCTGTATTATAAGGAATACCTAGTACATCACAATGTTTACGATATTGCTGACTGAAGTCCGCAGCAGGATTATAAGAACGTCCTTGCCCGTAGCCGCCAGTACCCGGTCCATATCCGCCGAAAGGCCCGTAAGTACCGGTTCCACCGGTAAATCCTCCAAAGAATTGTTCGAAGATTCTTGCCCATTGTTCTTGTTGTTGCTGTCTTCTTTTTTCACGTGCTGCTGCTTCTTCTGCATATTTTTTTCTACGTTCCGCTTCTTCTCGTGCAGCTTTTTGTTTTTTATATTTATCACTATAAGAACCGAAAATTTGACCTTTAGAAGTTCCTTTAATCAAATCTTCCGATTTGTCATATAAAAATTCACAGAGAACATATTTCCAATATTCAAGAAAAGATACAAAACCGGAACCCAAAAAAGGGAAAATGAATATTGTCAGTAAGGGTATCCATAACCAAATCGGTATTAAGCGAAATAAAAACGGACTGAAAAATAATACTCCGATGGCAATTGGAGCAAGAACATTTCTTATACGTTTTGTAACGTTTACTAAAAAGGAAATACCTTTATTTAAACCACCTAAAATCACATCAAAAAACTTGGCGATTCCAAAAATAACATATCCCCATATTTTGCTAAAAAATCTTTTCATTATTTTTTATAAAAATTCTAAATCTCACTATAATCTTGTTTCGATTTTATTTAATTTTACTTCAACTCTACCGTATTTATATATTTGAGTTTATCTTAAATCTATCTTAATAATTTTTATATAAAATCTATTATAGCTGATTTTTTTATTATATTCGATTACATGATCTTCCATCATATAGGAAAGTGCAAAATCACTTGCTTCTTGAATTTTTAATGTGATGTTTTTCACAATATTCGTGAACTTACTTAAAAGTAAGACCTACGACATTTTAGTTTAAGTTATAAAGTTTAACATTTCCTACTAATAAATCCGCCAAATAAGTATCTAATTTTTTCACAATAATCTCCTGTTATGTACAATTAATCTGCTAACACTTGATATGTAATCTTTTGTTGATTATGTTTAGCTCACAGCTTGATTTTTTCTTTGTAAAACATAAATGATATATGTTAATTAAACTAATTATAGGCAAACGTTCTTATACTATAGATGGAAAATAATTAAGCAAATATTAATAATAAAAAGAAGGATTAAATTATAATTTTTTAAATGATTAACAAAGATAAGAATCATTTTCAACCGGATAATAAACGAAAAGACAAACAAACTGATAATCTAAATTTATCATTTGATTCTGTCAATCATGATATTGTAAACGAAAAGAATAATGCAGACAATCTTGCAGGTTTCTCGGGGAAAGAGATTTCAGATAATTTACATAATTCTGAATATATTCATGATTTTTTTGAAAATTATGAAAGTTTTACAGAAATGTATTCTAATTTATATAGTAAAGGCAAATCAAATAAATCATATAATCCACATTTAACTCCGGATGAATCATTCCATTTTCAAAAACCGGGATGGCGAATCCTCAAAACCACTATTGCAGTTTTTATTTGTCTGATAATTTCACTAATTGATATCGGCGACAATTCCGGGGTATTTCATGCACTTCACGCCTGTATTGCTGCAATAATCACATTGAAATCTAATTTGAAACATACTTGGAAAGTAGGTTTATACCGAGTAGGCTCAACTGCTTTCGGTGCTTTGATGGGATTGGCAACAATTCAAATCAGGATTAGTTTTAATCTTGCCAACCATTCGATACAATATTATTTAATTATTACATGCCTTTTATTCTTAACTATTTGGATTACCGTTTTGATTAAAGCTACAGAAATGACCGCGCTCGCAGCTGTAGTTTTCATGTTGATTGCCCTAAGCCAATCTTCAAATCAAACAACTGATCCGCGAGAATATGCTCTTATCATGGCTATCTATCGTTTCTTGTATACAATCATCGGAATTTTGGTGGCATATCTGGTCAACTGGGCTTTGCCGCCTTATTCTCGAAAAAAATCTGAAATGGATATGACAAAATAATTGCACTTCACCTTTAGTTTTCTAACTGTCTTCACCTCGCAAAATCATTTTCAGCGTTTTGCCGAATTTCATTCTATTGCCATAGTTGAGTGAACCTAAACGGTAAATCCGAATTGCAAGGAACGAAAATATTGCAATACTGGCTAACATAATCGCCGCACTGATCATAATTTCAACCGGAGAAATATTCAGCAAAATTGTTCTTACCGGCATCGTCAGAACCGAAGTTAAAGGAAAATATGATGCCACTTTTAACAGAAGACTATGTGGATTCCCCATCCCATAAATAGCAATTAAGTATGCTGCAATAAAAATCAGCATCACCGGAGTAACCGCATAGTTGACATCTTCCATTTTGGAAACCAATGCTCCCAGGGCTGCGTAAATAAATAAGTATGAAATGTAGCCGGTCAGACCGAATAAAACCATGGTAATAATCGTTGTTGCATTCAATTCAATAAAACCACCAATCAGATCTATAATATCCTGTCCACTGAATTTAAGCGAAAGTAACAAGGTTACAATCAAGGCTAAAATTTGAAGCATTCCAGCTAAACCGGCAGCCAAAGTTTTGCCAATGATCAAATAATCCGCTTTTGTATTTGCAATCAACAATTCCATTGTCCGATTATCTTTTTCTCTGGCTACAGAAGATGATACTGTCGTACCATATAGGATTATCAGCATATATAAAAGAACTGTATAAATCATGGCAAAAACGAAGTTCCCAATGCCTTTCTGTGAAATATCAATATTGGTTGCATTGACTTGCACATTATATATTCCGGTAATCAATTCCGGATCAATATTATTTGCTTCAAAGTAATTCGTTCTATTGAAATTCAATAATTGTTGCTCAATAAAAGCACCGGCAATTGGATTTTGTTCACCGTTTACCATGAATGCAAAATCACTTGTAGAATAAAAGACAACACCGAAAAGAATTTCATCATTTGACAGGGCTGTTTTCAGGGAATCTTCATCTGCAAATTCTTGCTTGATGTTTTTTAATAACGAAAAATCTTTTAATTCGTCGGTTGCTGTATAATAGCCACCATCAGACAAAATATCATTGACATCTTCATCTGTAAAAAGAACATCACTGTCTGTGTCTTCTGACAATTCCTCTTTATTTACAAGAAAACTTAGAATTATCACCGCAGCAATAACTATCAAACATAGAACAATTGTTGTAGCCAGATAAGATTTTTTTCTTAGAATAGATTTAAATTCAAAACTGAAAACCAGACCGCTATTTCGCATTTTAGTTCTCCTTCTTTTTAGTAACATGGAAGAAAATTTTTAAACAAGATATTCCTTCTAGGTTTCGCATTTTAGTTCTCTTCCTAGAAGGAAACATCTCGGGCTTTTTCAGCATCTTGTTCATTTATTCCATTAGTTAATAAATCATGCTCTTTAACATAGTGTAAAAAAACATCGGTCAGAGTTGGCAAATATACTGAAAAATTTTTTATTTGAACATCTGCTGCGATGACTTTTTGCAAGAAATTATTAGGGGCAATATTACTCAAATTGATAATTAAAGATATTTTATCTTCATTCGCCAGCAAATTCTGTTCTAAATTTAAATCAGATTCAATTTGCTTGAGCTCTTGCTCTAATTGTTCACGATTTAGGTTTGCCGCTTCTAAACGATATTTATCTTGACTCATTTCAGCTTTGACATCGGCTAATGAGCCATTGATTAAAATGTCCCCCTTATCAATCAATGTTATATCATCACAAAATTCTTCAACATATCCCATCTGATGCGAAGAAAAAATCACCAATTTGTTTTTCTTAATAGCATCTCTGATCGCATCTTTAAACAGTTCCGCATTTACCGGATCCAATCCGCTAAAAGGTTCATCCAAGATAATCATTTCCGGATCATTAAGAAAAGCCTGAATTATCTGAATCTTTTGCTGATTACCCTTGGATAAAACTTCCAATTTTTTATTGGCATATTCTGACAATTCAAAACGTTCAAGCCATTCTTCGGCTGACTTCTTGCTCTCTGCTTTACTGCCACCTCTGAGTTGGCCAAAATAAATCAATTGTTCAAGAATCGGCTCTTTGGAGTACATGCCTCTTTCTTCCGGCAAATAACCCACTTTCAGTTCACGCGGTTTGAAAGGTTGATCATCTAATAAAATTTCACCGCTATCCGGTTTGAAAATATCCATAATGCAACGAATTGATGTTGTTTTGCCCGAGCCATTGCGACCTAAAAAACCCATCGCTCGTCCTGAATCAACTTCAAAAGAAACATCATGTAAAACATGAAGCTTGCCAAATGATTTATTAATATTATTTAATTTTAATTTCATATTATTCTTTCTTGTATTTAGAATGTAAAATTATTCTTTCTTGATAGATATGTTACTTCCTTTAACTTATCAAAGCTGAACATAATCTTTCAACTATTTTATTAAATATTCGGTTATTTTTGCATCTTATTATATTTTACATAATGTATTTATAATGTATTATGCTACGCATTGAGTATCAAATCATAAAATTTGTGTAAATTGTTTACTGATCAAAGATTGCCAATACAATAATTCCGGTAATTGCCAAACCGATCGAAGTATAATGTTTCCAAGACAATTTTTCTTTCAGAAAAATTCTGCCCCAGATTACAGTCAACAAACAATAACAAGAAATGATCGGAGCTGCTGCAATCGGATTTGCACCAATCGCATAAATATAGGCAACCTGACCCCCGGTTTCAAAAATTGAAGCAATTATTTTCGGCCTGTCGGATTTTGTCAGCTTAAATTCACCACGTACTAAAAGCACGATAAATACAATTAAACCGATAATAAAAAAAGTAAATTCATAAGCGACATTAGCTTGAGCTTCATCCAAAGTTTCTAAAATCAAACTATCAGCAAAAGTTCCTCCGGCATCAATCAAACTGTAGACAATCGGCAAAGCAATTGCCAACAAACTCTTATGATATTTCATATTCGAAGCCTTTTGGCGTTCCGCTCTAGCTACTTCGTCTTCCTTATATTCGGCAATTCCTAGTCCGATGATACCTATTAAAGTAAAGCCTACTCCGACTAAAATTGCTACTTCTGGTCTAATTCCCATCAACATAAAAAACACAACTACTAAAGCACCCGATGTATTACAGATCGGTGAAGAAATCGATAATTCAATATATCTTAAGCCGAAATAACCAATCGCCATTGAAATAATATATAAAGCGGAAATCGGCAAATATGCCCAAATAACCTGCCAGGAAAAAATAACATCATTAAAAATCACCTCATATCCGGCATGCAGACCCATAATCAGTCCGACAGCCATCACCATTTTTAAAGGAGAATTTTTTTCTGATCTATCTTGACAGCCCCGTTTAGAAAATAAATCTGAACCGCTCCACAAGAAAAGAGCTAATAATGATAAAACTAACCACATTTAAACAACCAACTTCTTTTAAATAACCAACCGCAATCAGTATACTGTTGAAAATGTCACATTTGCAACGTTTTTCTATTCCGCATATTATATATAATAAATTTAACATAGTAGTAAAAGTTGTACGAGAATAACACTTTTCAAAATAAATTTATTCTTCGAATATAGTATTTGAAATCATTTCAGATATTAGCGATAAATAAACAAAGAAAAACAAAGGAGCTATGACATGAGTGATCAAATTATTAATAAAGACATGTTAATCGGTGATATTTTAAGAATAGATATTAGATTGGCACCTGTATTTATGAGTATGGGGATGCATTGTCTGGGATGTCCCGCCTCACAATTTGAATCAGTAGAACAAGCCTGTGCCGTACATGGCCAAGATGTTGACTTCATCGTTGAAACATTAAGAACCAATTATAAAAAATTTCAAGAATTAGACAAAGCAAAAGCTGAACAAGCTGAAACTGAATAAAATTACTAAAACTTGATAAAACTACAACCAAAAAACATCCAAAAAGTTCAGGCTGAACATTTATGAGAAAATTGGGACGCCGATGACAACAAAACGCTTTTGCCAATTATTTTTTGCGTAAGTTACTGCGTTTTCATTTCAATGATTCTTTCAATTCTGTCAAACTGAGGTTTCGTTGTTTGGCAATTGTGGCAAGATCATCATATTCCAGTTTTTCTCTGATTACACCGTAACCTTGAGCAATCTTGTTTCTAATATTACCATATGGTGTTTCTAAAGTTTCAAATGACCGGTCTAGCACATAGCGATTACATATATTTTCGCGAATGCCGATAGTTGATGTATGCTTAAACAATAATTTGATAAGCTCATCTTTTGATTCTTGATTGCAAATTAATGAGATTAAAGTGCCGGGGCGAGATTTTTTCATACCTAGCGGAATTGTATAAACATCCAAAGCACCTGCCGAGAAAAAGCATTCTATTGCAAAAGAAATTTCTTCAGCCGTCATATCGTCGATATTGCAACTTAAAACATAGACTGAATCAGTCGGATCGTTTCTTGTTGCAAAACCGACATCACTTTCGGAATCTGCTAAAAGAATTCTGAGGCTATTCATCACAGCAAAATCTCTTTTACCATGGCCGTACCCGACTTTTTTGATTTTTAAAACCGGCATATTTTCAAAACTATCTACAAAATATTTTAGTAAAGCTGCACCGGTCGGTGTGCACAATTCACCTTTGATCTCTCCACCATAAATTGGTATATCTCGTAGAATATTGGCAGTTGCCGGTGCCGGCACGGGCAAAATTCCATGATCACAATACACCGAGCCGCTTCCGACATGGATTGGAGACGCAATAATTTTGTCAATCTTAAGTATTCTGAGCAAAATACAAACTGCGGTAATATCAACAATTGCATCCATAGTTCCCACTTCATGGAAATGAATATCAGTTACAGGAACACCATGCGATTCACTCTCAGCTTGCGCAATAATTTTGTAAATATTAATTATGTCGTTCTTTATATCATGACTCAGATTAAAATCTGAAATAATATTTTCTACTTCTTGCATACTGCGATGAACATGATGATGTTTGTGGTTATGGTTATGGTTATGGCTATGACCATCGTTATGTTCGTTATCATTTCCATAGTAATGTCCGTGCTCGCCTCTATGGTTATGGTTATAATGATCGTGAGAATGTCTGTGTTTGTGATCATGATGGCAATGTTCATGGTCATGATGATGGTGGTAGCAGTAATGGTCGTGATTATGATGTTTAATGTTATTTACATGATCTTTTTCATGGTCACCTTCAATTTCATCATTAACTTTCACAATAAAATCGATCCCGTTAATTCCACATTTTGAAGTAACTTCCGGAATTATTTCAACACCGGACAAATTTAGACCATTGAATATGTCAAGGAATTCTTGTTTCTGTTCGTCTTCAAGCAAATCATATAAAGCTCCGGCAAACATATCTCCGGCAGCACCCATACCACAATCAATGTATAAAATACGCATATTATCTTCCTCTGTTTTCCTTTATCGTTTTTATTTGTCTTTTTTATTTAAATCTGAAACTATTGGACATGAGTTTATCGGAAAAATATTCAAATAATTAGCAAAACTGTCATGACTTTTGAAACTGTTTGAGGGCATAAGCCCAGGTTTGCAAAAGTAGCCAAGCGAGCACTTCGTTTTTATGCTTTTATCAGTCATGAATCTGAAACAGGTTTCAGATTCAAAATGATAAAAACTATATTGACTTTATTTTCCCATATGATTAATCATATTTGCAAGATACCCGGCACCAAATCCATTGTCGATATTTACAACAGAAACACCGCTTGAACAAGAATTCAGCATCGATAATAATGCGCTCAAACCGGAAAAAGACGCTCCGTACCCGACACTGGTCGGAACTGCTATTACCGGACAAGCAACCAAACCACCAATTACTGAAGCTAAAGCACCTTCCATTCCTGCAACAGTAATAATCACACTTGCGCTCATGATTTCATCTAAATGTGAAAGCAAGCGGTGTAAGCCGGCAACTCCGACATCGTAAAGCCGAATTACATTATTGCCGTAGAACTCGGCGGTTAAGGCTGCTTCTTCGGCAATCGGAATATCACTGGTGCCACCTGTGGCAACGACAATATTTCCGATACCGGGAGATTTGTCGGTAGTCTTTTTTAAATCTCTTACAATTCCCACTTGAGCCTCAGAATAGTATTCCAAATTATAATTTCTGCTGACAATTTCAGCAGATTCCTGCTTAAGTCTGGTAATCAAAATCGAATTCTGATCATGATCAAGCATCGTTGCAATTATTCCACAGATTTGTTCCGGAGTTTTGCCGGAGCCGAAGATAACCTCTGCCACTCCCTGACGTACACTACGATGTAAATCAACTTTTGCATATCCGATATCGACAAAAGGTTCTTTTTTTATTTGCATCAAAGCTTCTTCGACCGATAATTCTCGGTTTTTAACTGCATTCAAAATATCTATTACATCCTGATTCATTGATTTTCCTCCGATATACAATGTTCGCCTAAACGATTACAGAATTACATATGTAAATCTGAAAAGTACATTAGCATAATAATTTAACAATTCAGATGTTTCCAATAATTATAGGATACATATCAAATGCGCGGTTCCGGATCCAATATAATTTTCGGATAATATTTTTTTAATTCTGTAAAAATTATTTCTTTTTGCTCGAAAAACAAAGCAAATTCATTTGCAGCCAATCGAATTTGGGCAAAATCTCCCAAATATTTTATTCTGAAATCATTAAATCCCAATTCAAATAAAAAACTCTCGGCTTTTTCAGTGGTTTGTAATTTTTCCTTAGTAATATTCATGCCTTGAGGAATTCTTGTAGCAAGACATGAATATGCCGGTTTGTTTGCTGTCGACAAACCCGCTTTGGCTGATAAATCTCTTATGTCAGATTTCGTCAAACCACATTCTCGTAAAGGTGATTTGATTTTGAGTTCAGTTAAAGCACGCATGCCGGGACGTTCATTGGAATCGTCGGATGCATTGGTTCCATCTAATAATACCGAATAGCCATCAATTTGAGCCTGATTAATAATCGTTGATAAAATCATTGATTTGCAATAATAACAACGATCCGAACCATTCTTTATCACATCAGGGTTCACAAAAAGATCTAATTCAAGAATTTTCAGCTTTACATCTAATTGCTCAGCTATTAATTTGGCATCATCCAGCTCAAATTGTGGTTGAAAATCAGATTTCACATAATAGCCAGTAATATCTTCAGCATATTGTTTTGCAGCATACAATAAATAAGTTGAATCTACACCACCGGAAAATGCTAGTGCAACTTTCGGGTTATCTTTGAAAAAATCTGACAATTTCATTTGTTATGTTTTCTTATTATATAATTGCTGTATTGCTATAAGTTTTTTATTGATATTTATTATAAAGAATAAATAATTTCAGCATCTACTAAATAATGCAGTAGTTTAGACAACAGAATATCAAATATATTAATTGCAACTCAAATTGAAATTTTATAACTCACGTATATCACCAATCAATTCTTCTACTACGCCGTTCACTAATTTGCTCATAGTCAAATCAGGTACACCGACCACAATATTGTCACAGTGATTAACAGGAATCAAAATCCGTCTTGCCGGACTCTGTCCAATAGCCAAAGCCATTTTTGGAGTTACTTCACCCAACATGGAATCTGCTATCACTATTCCAATCGGTCCCACAATATAGTCCGCTTTTTTGCAACAAACTATTACAGCATTTTCGCCTGTCGCTACTTGATCGGCACCGGCTTTAAACATTGCAGATGTTGCCACCCCATTCGTGCCGATAGCTGTAATTGTAGCCTCAGGTAATAATTGCTTAATCGCTTTTACTACCTCTTTACCTATTCCTCCGCCCTGAGAATCTATTACCAGCACATTCATACAATAAATTAACTTTCTATTTTCGCTTTGCTACAATACTCGATCACTTCTTCTAATTATTACTACTCATTTTACAGCTCAAATCAGTTAATTACAATTAACAGAGCTATATCACAAACAATCATTCCTATACGAATTGTGTAACAAATAATACATTAAATATACAATTGCAAATTTTGGAACTTATGTTACAACTTGAAATTTGTTACTAGTATAATCTATAAACAATTCGAAAAGATTTGTAACAACGATATCACAACATCAAGGAGGAAAACTTATGGCAACTTATAAAGTCGATGATCTCGCATACGCATATGACGCACTGGTACCGACAATTGATGAAGAAACAATGCATTTACATCATGACAAACATCATCAAGCTTACGTAAATAATCTAAATGCAGCTCTTGAAGGATTAGATATTGAAGATCAACCTATTCGTGAACTTTTATCAAATTTAGATCAAGTTCCTGAAGATAAAAGACAAGCTGTAATTAATAATGGCGGTGGACACTTAAACCACAAATTATTCTGGGAAAGTATGACTCCAGGTGGCGCTAAAGAACCGCAAGGTGAATTAGCAGACGAAATTGATAAAGCTTTTGGCAGTTTCGATGAATTCAAGGCAGCATTTGAAGCTAAAGGTGTAGGGCAGTTTGGCAGCGGTTGGGCATGGTTGGTCTTGGATAACGGTGAATTAAAAGTAACCAGCACTCCAAATCAAAACAATCCTGTAATGGATGGTGTTACACCACTCTTAGGCAATGATGTTTGGGAACATGCATATTACCTTACTTATAAAAACGCTCGTCCAAACTATCTTAAAGCTTGGTGGGCAGTTGTAAACTGGGATATAGTAGCAGAACGTTATGCTACAGCAAAATAGATAGATAGTCTTATATTATTAAAAACAAATCAACCAAAAAACCGGTTCTTTTTACAAGATCAGAACCGGTTTTCTTTTTTTATTTTCTAACAAAAAAACTTAAGAATCTTCCAACGAAAACAAATCCCATTCAAAAGACAAAATTTCCCCATTAACTTCAGAAAAGATGAATCGCTCAATTTTTTCTTGCATTTCAATTGCTTCACTTTCTCTCAAAGCAGTAAATGAAGCTCCTAAAACAAAACTTTGCCATTGATCCTGATCAGCAACTTCTCTTACTGACAAGTTAAACTTTTTCTCCAGTCTGGCAATCAAACTACGAGCTTCTTTGCGTTTGTCTTTCAGCGAATGGATATGCGGATAATATATTTGAGCTTTTATTCCCAAAATAAGCATAGTTCATTAATCGTTGAAGTAATGGCCTACAAACTTACCTGCCGGTCTGACAATTCTATTGATGTTGATTTTATCTTCCAGAATATGTGCCAACCAGCCAATTGCTCTGCTGATAACAAATAACGGGGTAAACAAATCTTCCGGAATTTCCAGCATGTGATAAATAAATCCGCTATAGAAGTCAACGTTTTCGCAAATGTTTTTACCTTTGAGTTCTCCAATGTAGCCACAAGCTATTTCAGCAAATCTTTGATAAAATTTGAATTCTTTGTCATAACCTTTCATTGCAGCAACTTCAGCAGCATGTTGACGTAAAAGCAAACTTCTCGGATCAGAAATCGTATAAACAGCATGTCCCATTCCGTAAACTAAACCGCTATTATCAAAATATTCTTTGTTCAGCATTTTCTTTATAACATCGAGAATTTGATCATAGGTTGCATCCACGCCGATATCTTCTATTACTGTTTGCATCATGTTACGACAAGTGATATTAGCACCACCGTGGCGGGGACCTTTCAAGGACCCTACTGCAGCAGCAAAAGATGAATATAAATCTGTTTGAGTTGAAGATACAACAAGACTGGCAAAAGTTGAATTGTTACCGATACCGTGATCTGCATGAAGGATCATCATTAAATCCAGAATAGATACTTCTTCTTGAGTATAGTTATCTTCACCTCTCAGGAGGTAAAGAAAACTCTCGGCTAAATCCATATCTTGTCTGATTGGATGAATGACCAGGCTTTCATTTCCCAAGAGATGGGCTTTAGCTTTATAGCAATAAATACAGATTGCCGGTAGTTTTGCAATAATTGAAAGCCCTTGTTTCAACGTATTATCAATACTGGGATCATCCGGATTTTCATCTTCACCGAACATTAACAGAATAGATCTTTGAATTTTATTCATAATATTGATCGTGGGTGAGCGCAAAATATTACGCGATAAATATCCATCAGGCATTATATATTCAGAACGCAAAAAATCTTTGAAAGTTCTAAGTTCTTTATTACTCGGCAAATAACCATTGAGCAACAGGAAACAGACTTCTTCATAACCGTTATTGTCACTGTTGGCCACTTTGTTATACAACGCTTCCAAAGGAAATTCTCTATAAAAAAGTTCTCCCGGAACATCAACTTTCCTACCGTTTTGATCAATTGTATAGCCTACAACATCGCAAATTCTGGTTAAACCTACAACAACGCCGGTACCATCTTCATTACGTAAGCCTTTTTTGACTTTGAACTCCGAATATAAATGATTCGGTATGGTATTACGATTTTTCGCCTTGTGATATATATTCAAAATTTCTTGTATATTATTCATTACCAATAAATCCTTTCTTGATTCATAATGCATAAGTTCCAAAAATTCCGCTAGCTCCGAGGGAATCATTATACATTAGTAAAATCACATAACTTTTGCAACCTAGTATTTTACTTAGCAAGATTTTTCACATATTATAATATTATTAAAATAAAATACTAAAGGTGAGGTGAATAATTATAAGTAGTTTAGCATATAAAATTATTAAAAAACATCTGGCAGAACCTACAGAATTAAAAGCCGGGAATACCATTCGATTAGTTATTGATAATACTCTAACCCAGGACGCTACCGGCACTATGGCTTATTTACAATTTGAGCAAATGGGTGTTGATAAAGTTAAAACAAAAGCTGTCAGTTATGTCGACCATAATACGATGCAAACAGGATTTATGAATGCTGACGACCACAAATATTTGCAATCCGTCGCTAATCGTTATGGTGTGTTGTTTTCCAAAGCAGGCAACGGTATTTGTCACCAGGTGCAATTAGAGCGTTTTGATAAACCGGGTGAAACCTTGTTAGGATCCGATTCTCATACTCCGACCGGTGGCGGTATGGCAATGATCGCAATTGGTGCAGGCGGTTTAGATGTTGCTTGCGCAATGGCGGGCATCCCTTATACCATGACTTTACCGGAAGTTGTTAATGTAAAACTGACCGGAGAATTAAAATCCGGTGTCAGTGCCAAAGATATTATTCTTAAAGTTTTGGAGCTCAAGACGGTTAAGGGCGGTGTTAATAAGATTTTTGAGTATAGTGGCGAAGGCATCAAAAGTCTAAGTGTTCCGGAACGTAGTACCATTACAAATATGGGTGCGGAACTCGGTGCTACAACCTCGATCTTCCCTTCCGATGAAAGAACCAAGGAATTTTTAGAAAAACAAGGTCGCGGCGAGGACTATATTCCTTTAGCAGCTGATGAAGATGCCGTATATGACGAAGTTATAGAAATTAATCTGTCCGAATTAGAACCTTTATTAGCAGCACCCCATTCTCCCGACAATGTAAAAAAAGTTTCCGAACTTGCCGGAACTAAAATCGATCAGGTATGTATCGGTTCATGTACCAACAGCAGCTATACAGACTTAATGAACGTTGCTAATATTCTTAAAGGTAGAAAAGTTCATCCTGATGTTTCGTTAACAATTTCTTTCGGTTCAAAACAAGTTTTGAATATGTTAGCTGAAAGCAGCGGTTTGTCTGATATTATTGCCAGTGGTGCTCGTCTTTTGGAAGCTGCTTGCGGACCATGTATTGGTATGGGTCAATCCCCACCGACTGATGGTGTTTCATTACGTACTTTCAATCGTAATTTTTACGGTCGCAGCGGAACCATGAGCGCAGGAGTATATCTGGTTTCTCCGGAAACAGCTGCAATTTCTGCAATAAATGGTTACATTAGTGATGCCACTCAAGTAGAATACGAAAAAGCAACATTACCGGACAGTTTTCTGATTGATGATTCAGGAATTCTGCAACCGGATTGTGATTTTGAAAAACCATTAATTAAAGGACCAAACATTAAAGATGTTCCGGTTGGAAAACCTTTGGCCGCAATTGATAAAAAAGTAATGATCAAAGTCGAAGACAACATTACTACTGATCATATCATTCCTGGCGGATCAACCGTTCTACCGTTCAGAAGCAATATCGAGAAAATATCCGAATTTACTTTTTCGCAAATTGATCCGGACTTTGCGTTGCGCTGTTTGAAAAATGACGGCGGTATTATCATTGGCGGCGAGAATTATGGTCAAGGCTCTTCCCGTGAACATGCAGCTTTAGCACCTTTATATTTAGGCATCAAAGCTGTAATCACCAAATCGTATGCTCGTATTCATAAACAAAATCTGATTAATTCAGGAATTATACCTTTGGTTTTCGTGAACAATTCGGATTATGATTCGATTGATCAATTAGATGAATTAGAAATAGTTGACATTGAAAATTTGGCAATTGATAAACAATATACTGTTTTAAATAAAACCAAAAATTCTCAGTTTAAGGTTACCCATGATTTGACTAAAGAACAAATCGAAATTATCAAAAACGGTGGCTTGTTAAACACTATAAAAAAAGGCAATGAATGACTATAACATTATATAATCGCAGGAGTATCGTCTATGAAAAGTTATCGTAAAGAATTATGGTTTAACATTTCACAAAGAAGAGGGTTGGTTAATATCACGCCTGATGTCCGGCAGGCAATCAGAGATAGCGGTATTTCTGAAGGACTTTGTTTAGTAAATGCAATGCATATCACGGCAAGTGTCTTTATCAATGATGATGAATCCGGTTTACACCGTGACTATGAACGTTGGTTAGAAAAGCTTGCACCGGAAAAACCTTATGAACAATACGATCATAACGGTTTTGAAGATAATGCGGATGCACATTTGAAACGCACTATAATGGGACGCGAAGTCGTAGTCGCAATCACTGACGGTAAATTAGATTTCGGTCCATGGGAACAAATTTTCTATTATGAATTAGATGGCAAACGAAATAAACGTGCTTTAATAAAAATAATCGGCGAATAACTGATCTGTCAATTATTTTGTTATTTCCGGTGAATCATGTTTCTTATTATCCAGGTACAATGCCGTTAGCTCTCTGGATCATCTTCAGTGTACCTGACAGTAAAGAAATCGGTGCATAATCTGTCGGCTTTTCCGGTGTTGGATAAGCTGATTTATGTAATCGCTGCAGCAATGATTCTTACGCAACCGTTTATAGTTTACAGGATTTGGAATTATCTTGTGTTCACCGTTTTCTCCGGCAAAAGATCCGGTCAAGTTGTTACCTCTCATGCTAATCAATATCAAAAAAGTGACAACGTTGCAGCTTTTGCTAAAAACCAACTGCATAAGTTGTTGCGTTGTCACCTCTTGATTTTATATTTTTTCAGGTTCAGAATAGTCCGTGCCAAAAGTATCGACTGTGATTTGTTTGATTTTTTGATCTTGATTCGGTCTATCTTGCATGTTACGAGGTGCATTGGCAATTTCATCTACTACATTCATACCTTCCAGCACTTTGCCGAAAGAGGCATATTGACCATCAAGATGCGGTGAGTCTTGATGCATGATAAAAAATTGACTACCGGCGGAATTCGGTGACATAGCTCTTGCCATCGACAGAACACCTCGGGTATGTCTTAGATTATTCGTAAAACGATTCATTGCAAATTCACCGGAAATCGAATAACCGGGACCGCCCATACCTGTTCCGTCAGGACAACCGCCTTGAATCATGAAGCCGGGAATTACTCGATGAAAAATACAACCATCATAGAAACCTTTATTAATCAAAGAGATATAATTATTTACCGTATTCGGAGCAATTTCCGGATAAAGCTCGGCTGTAATTATTCCACCATTCTCCATTTCTATTGTTACAACAGGATTTTGTTTTTCTGACATTAAATTTCTCCTTTAATATTATTTACGACATTTTATATCACATTAAATTCTTGCTCTAAAAGTCACTAAAGTCTGCACCTGATTATAAAACAAAAACACTAATAGCTAAAGTTTTACTTTTTTCTGCAAAATGCTCGTTAATTGCAACTCGTCAATTACAATTTAAACTGAAATTAAGTTTCATAATTACACAACAAGTCTTCTGGCTACAGTCAATCTATCTTGTCAAAATGCAAACAAAGAACCATTATATAGACACTACGGGGGTGGAGTGTTAAAATTAAAGTGATTTTGCAAATCGTTTATTCTATATGAAAATTATTGTTAAAAAAGATATAAGAAATCCAATATGAAAGATAAATTTATAATAACAGGAATGACTTGTTCAGCTTGTTCGCAAGCTGTCGATCGAGCTGTAAATAAACTTGACGGTGTAAATGAAGTAAATGTCAACTTATTAACTAATTCAATGCAGGTCAGTTTTGACAATAATATAATTCATTCGGAACAAATTATTCAGGCAGTACAAGATGCGGGCTATGATGCAATTCCGGATAGTCCCGCTCTTAACTCTTCCAAGCAAAATGCTAAAATTAAGAAAAATCCGTTAGAGACACAATTGGTGCAAGATCAGAAAAGTCTTAAAAAACGATTTTTTATTTCATTAATCTTTATGGTACCCCTGATGTATATTGCAATGGCTCCAATGCTCGGCTTGCCTGCTTTAAGTATATTCGAAGGTCCGGAAAACTCAGTTATTTTTGCATTTAGTCAAATGCTCTTGACTTTGCCCGTAATTATTATTAATCACAAATATTTCACTAACGGTTTCAAGACTTTGATTAAAAGACAGCCCAATATGGACTCTCTGATCGCCTTAGGCTCATCTGCCGCTTTTATTTACGGAATTTTTGTTATATATCGTCTTGCTTATGCCTTAGGTCACAATCAGCCGGCAGTAATTCAACGTTATGCACATTCACTTTATTTCGAATCGGCAGCCATGATACTGACCTTAATTACTTTAGGCAAGTTCTTAGAAGCTAAATCAAAAGGCAAGACTACTGATGCAATAAAAAAGCTGATGGATTTAAGCCCTAAAACCGCAATTCGATTAGAAGATGATAAAGAAATTGAAATTCCGATTGAGCAAGTTAAAGTTGGTGATATTCTAGTCGTTAAACCCGGTTCTTCGGTACCGGTAGACGGTAGAATTATCAGCGGACAAGGTTCTTTCGATCAATCTGCAATTACAGGTGAATCTATTCCGGTAGCAAAAGGTCCTGATCAGGAAATAATCGGTTCAACAATTTTGAAACTCGGTTCAATTACAATGCGTGCAGAAAAAGTCGGCAATGATACAACAATTGCCAAAATTATTCAGCTGGTACAAGATGCAAATGCAACGAAAGCTCCGATCGCACAATTGGCAGATAAAGTAGCCGGTGTTTTCGTGCCGGTCGTTATCGGTATTGCCACTCTTGCAACTGTCATCTGGTTACTTAGCGGTCAATCTTTTGAATTTGCTTTAACCATCGGAATCTCCGTGTTGGTTATTTCTTGTCCTTGTGCTTTAGGTCTGGCAACTCCGGTTGCGATCATGGTCGGCACAGGCCAAGGTGCAAGCAACGGAATCTTGATCAAATCTGCCGAAGCTTTGGAAACTTTACATGAAATCGACTCAATTATTTTAGATAAGACCGGAACGATCACTGTCGGAAAACCTGTCGTTACAGATATCGTTTTGCTTTCCGATCTTAAACAAAATGATTTTTTACAAATTGCAGCCTCCTTGGAAGCCCCCTCGGAGCATCCGCTCAGTTTAGCCATTCTGGAGTGTGCAGCCGACATCGGAATCAATGTTTTGCCGGTTGATAATTTTTTCAACACATTGGGCAAAGGCATCGAGGCAACAATTAATGAAAAACGCTATATCGCCGGAAATCAAACATTTATGGTCGAGAACAGTTTGGATATTACACTTACAGAAAAAATATTGTTTGACTTATCTCAAGCCGGAAAAACCGTACTTTATTTTGCTAAGGAAAATCAACTGCTCGGGATGATTGCAGTCGCTGATCCGACCAAAACTAGTTCCAAACAAGCAATCCGATTATTACATGATCTGGGTATCACAACCTACATGTTGACCGGAGATAATCAAAGAACTGCTGAGGCAATCGGCAAAAAATTAAGTTTGGATCAAGTAATTGCCGAAGTTCTACCGCAAGAAAAAGAAAAAATGATTCATCAAATTAAGCAACAAGGCGGCAAAGTTGCCATGGTCGGTGACGGTATCAACGATGCTCCTGCCCTGGCAAGAGCCGATGTTGGAATTGCAATCGGTGCAGGCACGGATATCGCAATTGAAGCTGCCGATATCGTCTTGATGAAATCTGATTTGCTTGATGTAGTGAACAGCATCGAACTCAGTAAACGCACAATTCGAAATATTAAGCAGAATTTATTTTGGGCATTCTTTTATAATGTTATTTTGATACCTTTAGCAGCGGGAGTACTTTATTTACCGTTCGGCATTGTTTTGAATCCGATGATCGCTTCGGCGTCAATGTCTTTATCCTCCGTTTTTGTGGTAACCAATGCCTTGAGATTAAATCGCTTCAGGCCCTTAGTTCAAGTTGATAACTATGATATAAATAAATCTGATAAAGCTAAAAAATCAAATATTGTAGTTAAATCAATAAGTATAGATAATTCGGTTAAGTCATCTGATTCAATTCAAGCTAAACCAAGTGATTCACAAGCTAAATTTGAGGCAAGCGATCATATTCAAGTTAAAGAAGTCGATTCCACAATTCAGGTTGAGAGCGTTGATTTAAATAATTACCACATAAATAATGTAAATAATACGAAAAAAGGAGATTTAAAAACCATGAAAAAAATTATCAAAATCGAAGGTATGTTTTGTCCTCATTGTTCAGGCAGAGTAGAACAAGTATTAAATCAAATTGACGGTGTATCCGCAACTGTAGATTTAGAACATAAACAAGCAAAAGTGAAATTAAATCAAGATATTAATAACCAAATCTTGATCGACACAATCACGGATGCCGGTTATGAAGTAGTGGAAATTATTGAGGTATAAGAATGCAAGCTGATCCTCAAAAGGTATTAAATCGGTTGAAAACTGCTCGCGGTCAAATTGACGGCATCATTCGCATGGTTGAAGAAAATCAATATTGCATTGATATTTCAAATCAAATTTTGGCAGCTCAAGCCGTTTTAAAATCAACGAATAAGATGATTTTGCACGCTCATTTAGATCACTGTGTAAGACAATCATTTGCCAACGAAAAAGATCGTGATGAAAAACTAGCCGAAATCCAAACCATAATTGATAAGTTATTAAAATAAATTTCCATACACTTGCAAGTGAGCGAAATACATTTTTGCTGTAAAGATATTTGTCCTAATCAGCTTGAACTGATAATGCGACATTAACTACAGGAATAGCTATTCAATATTCATCCGGTGCAAAAGTATTTGTTTCTCGGACCTTTTTCTTATTTTTCTCATAAACTCTGCAAAAAGTTACGCTATTCCTGTGGATATCTTCCCAAAAAGAATCTTCCCATATCAGATAGCAAGGAAATTAATATTTGTTTTTTTGTTTACTGCATCTACTGAAAATATAATATAATGTAAAATATAAAATGTAATATTATAATAATTATAATAAATATATAAGATATAAAAATCTTTTAACCAATTAAATTTTATTAAAATTTCGAAAGTGAATTAAATTATGATAATTAAGACATTTGCTAAACAAAATATATTATTAAAGAAAAAACATATTTTAATTATTGCACTTTGCTTAATCTTGATTTTACCGGGATGTACTAAAAAGAATTCGATGCCCGAAGATACTCTTCAATCAAATACAGAATTGAATAAGCAGCCTGCTTCACAAAGTGAATCGAATGATAATTCTGTAGGTATTAAACAAGATTCAATATCGCTTAAAATGCTGGCAGAAGAAGCAGAACAGGATTTATCCGCTTCCTTTACTATCGGTATGATTGGCGATGTACTATTCCATGATTGGTTGATTTTAGGCGGCTTACAAGAGGATGGTACCTATAATTATCCTTACATTTACGAATATTTAGAACCGGATGTTAATAACCTTGATTTTGCAATGTTCAATATGGAAGGTACTTTAGCAGGACCACCCTATACCGGATATCCTATCTTTTCCGCACCGTCTGAATTGGCAAATTCCATGGCGGAAAAAGGTTTTGATCTGGCTACGACTGCAAGTAATCATAGTGTTGATCGCGGTGTGGAAGGAATGTACGCCACAATCGATTCATTGCGCAATGCCGGATTGGAAAATCTGGGAACACGTAAAGAGGGTGATCCGCCATATTTTTCTACAGAATTAAACGGAATTAAAGTTGCAATCAGTACATCCACTTACACTACACCGAAAATTAACGGATTGGTCAGTTTAAACGGTATCCCTGTTCCGGCTGAAGCCGAACATCTGATTGATACATTCAGTTTGGAAGAAGCCTATATGTACGATGATATGGCAAAACTTCAGCAACGTGCCCGCACTATGCGTGAAGACGGAAATGAAGTAGTAATTTTCATCATGCATTGGGGAACTGAATATAGTTTACAGGAAGATTGGTATCAAGGACTCTATGCTCAGGCTTTAGCCGATGCAGGAGTTGATATGGTTTTCGGGATGCACCCCCATGTTGTGGAACCGATTAAAACGGTAAAATCCGAAGACGGCAAGCATAATATGTTAGTTTATTATTCTCTCGGCAATTCAGTTTCCGATCAATCTTACGATACTGCAGACATGATGGGCCATTGCCAGGACGGCTTGATGGGAATAGTGACTTTTGATCGAGATAAGGAAGGCACAATCAGTATCAGTGAATGTGGTTATATGGCGACCTACTGTCATATGATCAAAATTGCCGAAAATGCAACACAGAGTCAAGTTATTCCGGTCAAAAGAGCTTTAGATAACCCTGAAGCTTATGGTATTTATGACATTTCATTAATCCAAGGTTCAGCCGAACGGACTGCTAATATCATGAGTAATAATTCGATTGAGGGTCTTGAATTTAAAGAATATGATTCGGTGCCGGTTTTCTAAATTGAATCTGCAGATTAATTTTATATGAAATATTTTATCAGCGATACAAACGATACTGCTTACAATGTTGCTTTGGAAGACTATGCTTTCAATAATATAACCGATGTTGATGAGATTTTTATGCTTTGGATTAATGAGCCCTCAATTATTATCGGTAAAAACCAAAATGCTCTGGCTGAAATCAATAGTGATTTTGTAAAAAAAAATAATATCCGAGTCATTCGACGCATCTCAGGCGGCGGTGCAGTATATCACGACTTGAATAATTTGAATTTTACTCTAATTGTTCCGCGTCAAAATGAAAATGTTTTTGATTTCAAGGCATTTTCTCAACCGGTAATTCGTACGTTGGCAAAACTGGGAATTTCAGCTACGTTCAGCGGTCGCAATGACATAGAAATAGATGGGCAAAAGTTCTGTGGTAATGCTCAAGCTTATTCCAAAGACCGCGTTCTGCACCACGGCTGTTTGATGTTTGACGTAGATGTTTCAGTCTTAAGCAATGCTTTGAATGTGAAAGAAAACAAAATCAAATCTAAAGGCATCAAATCTGTACGTAGTCGTGTCACTAATATCAAGCAACATCTGACCCAAGAAATGACCGTTGAAGATTTCAAACAGGCTTTGTTTGACGAAATGAAAACTACCCGACCTGATCTTGAATCATATATTTTAAGCGAAGCTGATCAGGCAGCAATTCACAAACTTGCAATTAAAAAAGCAAGTTGGGATTGGAACTACGGCAAAGCCCCGGCTTACAATTTGCGCAAAGACCTTAAATATTCTTTTGGCAGTATTGAGGTTTTATTGGAAACTTCACATTCAATCCTGAAGCAAGTTACGTTTTACGGAGATTTCTTCGGTATTCGTGATGTTGCCGAACTAGCAGAAGAATTAAAAGACTTACAGCTGGAAAAATCAGCAATTAAAGCCCGGGTTGAATCCCTGCCCTATCCCGTTTCCGATTACTTCTCCGGGTTAACTAATCAAGAATTCTGTGAATTGTTATTGCCATAATCATTTAATTGTAATGCCTGTTTCACTACCGGTTACTAAGACCCAAGTTTGTCCCGGATTGAGTTTTAATTCTTTGCCATCAACAAAATATTTTGTTTTGCTCGCAGCATCTTGTTTCTCCCAAGTCAGAGGAACATATTGGCCTTGAGAAATATAGTAGCCGGTACCTTCACCAATATGATCTAAGGTCAAAATACCGCCGATTGTCGGATGCGGATGATATTCCGATTCCTGAATAATAATATTCACGATCTCAAACTGTTTTTGATCATTTTCATCTACTTGCTCAACACCGTCTTTGGTCAAAGAGTATGTTTTGGTTTTCGGCATATATGTGAATAGGCTGTTATTATCGAAGAAATAATTAATTTCAACAGATTCCGCTTTTTTGCCGTTTGGAGTTTTTGCTTCGGTATTGAAAGCGTAGCCCTCTTTATCCGTAGTTGCCGGATATCCTCTGCTCTCGGCAAATTCACGCAAAGCCTGTGTTTTCGAATACATATTATGCGGTGCTACCTTACCGGTATCGTTATAGCGCCACATTGCTGAGGCAGGAGCAAACATGGCATCCAAATCATTATATTCACCGCTTGCCAAGATTTCCGTAGCCTCACTGGAACCGCCGACATGAGCATAGCCGGCATCAAATTCCTGCATCCGTTCAATATAATATTTCCGCGCTGAGCGAATCGGTCCTAATAAATCTGCTTCTTGCGAATGGAAAATAGCAAGATATCTCGTATATGTACCTTCTACCCGCATCTCAAAAATCATATCTGCTTGACGTATTCCGGCATGCATTCTGGCATCGGGGCTATTATCAATCATCACCGCCAGCGGAAGCTTGGCATTATCTGCTTCAGAAATCGGGCGACCGGCAAATTTTGAAAGCTCAGTCTGTTCCTGTTCAGATTCAGATACTTTCGGTTCAGTTGTAATTTGTTTGGTTTCTACTTCAGTTTCAACAATTTTCTTTTCTGTTTCTGTTAAACCGGTGGTTTCTTTGAATACTGTTTCTTTCTCGGTAACTTTTTCATCTTTTTTAATTTGATCATTTTCGCCGCTCTCTTTTTTCTTACAAGCAACAGCTAAACTCATACTCACAATTAAAATTATAATTATACATTTTGATATAATTTTTTTCATAATAACTCCTGAAACATTTATTTGGTTTGTTGTATAGATTGATCCTTTCTATAAAAAGAAAAATCTTGTCTCAATTCAAATATTAAGTTTTTCTAGCAAAAATAATTCATACTACAAATTATATGGAACTTTGGTTTAAGTTCCTATTTGCTTATTCACAATCTAATCAATTAATTTAACTATATTTGTTAGTTTTCCTATTTGTTCAATTTCAAATTCAATCAAGTCACCGGACTTTAGATACTGAGGCGGATTCATTGCAATACCTACACCTGCCGGGGTTCCGGTTAAAATAATATCTCCTGGAAACAAAGTCAAGCCTCTGGATAAATCAGCAATCAAAGTTGGAATATCAAAAATAAATTCTTTGGTATTAGAATTTTGTCTGATTTCACCATTGATTTTTGCAGAAATATTTAATCGTAGAGGAAATGTGATCTCATCAGGGCTCACTATCCACGGTCCTAACGGTAAAGCATTGTCCAGGCTCTTGCCTCTGAACCATTGTCCCCGTTCATTTTGCAAATCACGTGCCGAAACATCATTACCGATTGCATAACCGAAAATATAATCAGCAGCCTGACCCGGTTCAATATCACAACCTGCTTTGCCGATAATCAATGCTAGCTCAACTTCATAGTCTAATTTCCGTGCGAATTCCTTGCGTACAACAATCGGCTCTTGATCAGCTAATAACTTATTGGTTGCTTTGCTAAAATAAATCGGATGTTGTGGTAATTCGGACGATGCCTCATTCGTAAACTGCGTAACTTCCAAAGCATGATCTTTGTAATTCTTACCAACACAAAATACATTCCTTATCGGATATTGAATCGGTGCAAGCAATTTTACTAAATCCAAAGAAATCGCTTTATCCATCAAATCAGGTAAAACAGATTTAATCTGATGATTCAAAGTATTCCCATACTCCTTAATAAAAGACAATAAATCTTCTGGAACTTTTCTTGTAGCTTTCGTATCAACAATTAACCCTGATTTTATACTCAAATTTTCTTTTGTCTTTGAATTTATACTTAACTTTTCCAAAATACCAACCATAGAAAAAATTAAATTGTCTTCATTCATCACACCATAATCTTCTTTATCCTTATATAAGTAAGAAAGGAATTTCATAGTCCACCTCGAAAATTTACTACATCCGAATCACTTGGCATTCGTGATAAAAATATTTTTTTTTATCATAAATCATAAAAATTATACTTATCCTATTTTATCACCTATTAGATACAATAAGACATTCTCTGAAAAACTTTCAAAATGATTTATTATATATTTAATTTACTGTACTTTATAACAAGGATGGTATATTAAATTACCGGCAAGAGAGAATTTGATAGAGAATGTTGAGCAAGGTGTCGAGAAATTTATAAAGACTATAAACACTTTTATTATATGTAATAATTAATTTGAGTGTATTAACAAATGAAAGTCCATTTCATGAGAAATGAGGTAAAAGTAATGGATTGGCAGAAGCTCGAAACATATTTTCATTCATTGGATCGTTCTTTGTTTGTCGGAAATGACATAAAAAAGCATGCAAGTATCGACGTACCTTTACCTATAGGCTTCGGGCAAACAATTTCCCAGCCCAGTCTTGTGTTGAAAATGACACAGATTCTGGAGCCGGAAAATAATAGTAAAGTTTTGGAGATTGGAACCGGTTCAGGTTTTCAGACAGCTATTCTTGCAAAAATGTCAGCGGAAGTTTACACAGTGGAAAGAATTGACGAATTGGCAAAAAAAGCCAAGAATAGATTAGATACATTAAATTTTTCAAATATCTATTATAAGATCGGAGACGGCAGCACCGGATGGCAAGAATATGCTCCCTATGACAGGATTATGGTAACTGCGGCAGCAGGTCTTTTGCCGGATGAATTAGTCAATCAATTGGCAATCGGTGGCAGGATGGTCATTCCAATCGGTCCGCCATATTTGCAGGAACTTAAACTTATTACGAAGACAGATAATAGCAAAATAAACATTGAAACAATGGAGTTGGTTAGATTTGTAGAACTTAAAGGGCGGTACGGTTGGGTAGAGATAGGGAAACTGTAAATAACTACTTGAGTTGTTGCTACCTAATAATGGAGGCTGATGGAAGAAGATGGATTGTAAAAAGCTATTGGAATTTATAGTTAAACTAGATGTAAAAACCATGATGGGAGTTTTAATATTGGGGAATTTAGCATTGGCTTTTTTGACATTAAGATACTACTTATATCATGAATCAGATTATGAAAAAAATCTGATACAGAGATTTAGCATTGCCAAGATATTGCAAGCAACCGCCTGGATCTTTTTATTCTTACGTGGAGAGATAAGCGATATAGTTTCAGTTTACTTTGGTAATGTCCTGCTCTTTATCAGTTTTTATCTGGATTCATTACTTATTTTGACCATGAATAAGAAAATAAAAATGATATGGTTTAGATTGCAAGGCGTTTTGTTAACATTATCTATTATCTTATTTTTGGTTTTTGAGATTTTGCTTGGTACAGGAAGTATTAGAATTGCGATGGCATCTTTAGGTGTTTTTTGTATTCTTGTAATTCCGAATTTACTAAATATCACAAACAGTCAGAGTAGTAGTTTCGAAAAATTTATTGGATCAATCAACTTGTTTTTTCTTATATTACTTCTATTGAGAGCTTTCAATTCACTATTTAATGCAGATATCAGTTTGTTTACCAATAGTTTTCTTCAAAGTGCAACATTCCTCTTGTTACTTTTACTTATGTTGGTAAACGGAATCGGGTTCTTACTCATAATGTACGAACGTTCATATGAATTGTTGAGGGTAAGCTCTAACTTGGATCCCTTGACTCAAATTCATAATAGAAGATATTTTATGAATAAGGCAGATGCATATTATCAAAGGGCTCTGAGAGGACAGGAATCATTATCTTTTCTCTTTGTTGATATAGATTTTTTCAAAAAGGCAAATGACATTTATGGCCATCTGTTTGGCGATGAAGTGTTGAAAATTATTGCGAAGGTAATAGCTGAAAGTGTAAGACCGGTAGATCTATGTTGCAGATTTGGCGGGGAGGAATTTTTGATTCTCTTACACGCAACAAATAATGAACAAGCTGTATTGGTTGGAAACAGAATACGTGAAACAATACAAAATTTGGTGTTTGAAGAAAATCGCGAATTTAAATGTACTGTCAGTGTAGGTATTTATTCCGGCCTACCAGATAGCGAAAAGAACATACAACATTTTATTGATAATGCGGATCAAGCATTATATAGAGCAAAAGAATCAGGAAGAAATTGTGTAATTAGTTTATAGGATCTGGAATCAAGCGGCGACATTAAATATATATTAAGTAACATAACACCAGACGCCTTTATCTCTTTTCCTTTTAAAGCAGGGGAACAAATCAAGTTACTATTCTTAGTCATAGGTGCAGTAATAATAGCTGGAACGCTGGTTGCAAAAAAGCTCATTTAGAGGAGGTGGACATCAAGTCTGCTATCTCAATGTACATTCTGGCAGTGGGTTTTGTGTCAAAAAGAGCTGTTCAGAAACAAGATATCATCAAAAAGCTTCTTCTTTCAAACAAGTTTGAAGCTAAGGAAAATGATTATAAAAAAGACTATTAGAATTATTATTTTTTACACCTGTTCATAATTATTATCCATTCTTTGAATTCCCGCTAAAAGCTTTGGCATAAAGGTGAACATTAAATCAATTTCATCCGCTGTAAATTCAGAGAAGAGACAAAGAATTTGTTTAGTATAATAATCATCCGTATCCCTAAAATGTTTTGCCGTTTTAGGAGTCAAGAAAATACCGCAAGCTCTGCGATCGTTTGCATCCTGTTTAATCGAAACATAGGACTTTTTTTCGAGGGCCTTAGCCAAAGTTTTGATATTTTGCCTGGACGATCCCATAATCTGCCCGTATCTTGTGAAAGTTTCGCCTTCCGATACGGAAACTAAAATTAAGAGCATTAACTGCTTTAAAGTTAATTCTTCCATACCGGCATTGTAAATTGTCTCAATACGATTGGTTATAACAAAGAGAGAAAAAAACAAAACGGACTTCTTCCCATCAGTTGTTTCTCCTTTTTGCTTAACATAGTCCTCTATTTTCATTTATAAGATTCCTCTCTTACATACTCTATAAGGGGTTTTATAGAGTTCTTATCAATAAAACTGACTTTCTTACCATAAGTACTGATAAGTTGATCTCCGTCTTTCGGTAAATCTTTTTCATCCTTTCCTTTCAGATATTTGACTAACATCCACATCATGGTTTTGTGTTTGAAGTTTAACTTGCTGTAATCCAGCACACCACGCAGGAAAAAAACCTTCATTTTCTCAATGGCGGACCCCATGGCCTTAGCAAGATCACTGTAAAGTTTATCTCGATTTTCTTGATCTTCCATATCCGCTATCCCAACCATGAAAAAGATATATTTTTTATCAGGATATTCTTCTATTATCGGAATCAGCTTCTTGGCAGCCTTTAGCTGTCCTGCATAGACACCTTCTCCGACAATAATGAGATCATAATCACTGATGTCATATTTTGACAGATTATCGATGTGATCCGATTGACAAGATAATTCTTCCTGAATCCAACGGGCATATTGTTCTGTACTGCCGTATTGCGAACGATAAAGGACTAAAGACTTCATAGCACCTCCCATATAGGTAATATATTACCTATATGCTAACATAAATAGGGACTTAAAGCAATATGAATAAACTAGAGTACTTGCAAAATCCCTGTAAAGTATCACCCTTATTAAACCACAAGCCAAAAAAGCAATGATGCAAAAATATATTATTGCATCATTACTTTTTGCATATTGTAATGTGTTTGAAGTGATGGCCTGAGATTTATTGGTAAAAGCTGCGAATGACAGAATTTAATAAAGAATTCTCCAATGTACTATTAAACTCTAAGATACTCCGTTTGAGTATTTCACCGTCAGTAAAATTATTTGTCAGTGTGTAAATTATTTCATTATTCTTGACCTAAAATAGAAATGTTAAATTTTTCTATATTTACAAATTCTGCAAACATAAGCATTAATATGTCCGTTCTACAATGTAAAAATTGCTTCGCGAATTACTTCACCAACTGTCGGGTGCGGAAAGATAAATTCTTTTATTTCATTGATTGTCATTTGTTTTTCGATCATCATGCCTAAAGGAATTGCTAATTCCGATGCATAACTGCCCAACATATGAGCTCCGATCAAATAATTACGTTTGTTATCCACCAATAATTTGATCATGCCATTGCCTCTTTCAACTTCTGCAACATAGCGACCGCTATATGCCAGAGGAAGAGTTAAAGTTCTATAATCTAATTCTTTGGCTTTGGCACTTTCTTCCGATTCACCAACAAAACACATTTCAGGATTTGTATACAAAACTGATGGCATAGCTTCATAACGCATTACATCTTTTTTACCGAGAATTGTATTGATTGCAACTTCCGCTTCACGATATGCCGCATGCGCCAGCATCCATTTGCCGTTAACATCACCGATAGCATATACATTCGGTATATTGGTCAACATTTGATCATCAACTTTGATATTGGCACGATCGCATTCAACACCGATATTCTCTAAACCGATGTCTACAGAAACTGCGCGTCTGCCGATTGAAATTAAGCAATAATCCGCATCGATTTTTTCTTTTTTGCCTTCGTATTCGTATTCAACATATTTATCACCAAAACCGGTAACCGTGGAATTCAATTTAAATTCCAAGCCTTTGGCTTCAAAATTCTTTTGCAACAATTTTCCCAATTCGGCATCGACTGTACCGGCAATATGATCAAGCATTTCAATTACGGTTACTTTGGTACCTGCTATTTGGAAATAACTTGCCATCTCTAAACCGATAACACCGCCACCAACAATCACCATTTTTTCCGGAATAACTTCAAGGTCTAAAATTTCACGGCTGGTTAAAACAAAACCTTTTTCTAAACCTTCTTGCAAACCGTCAATCGGTGGTTTTACAACTTCGGAACCGGAAGCGATAATCAGATTTTTTCCCTGATATTCTTTGCCGTCGGCTTCGACTGTTATCACACCGTTTTGGCGACTTTTAATGGTAGCTTTTGCTGCAACAACTTCAACCTTATTGCGTTTCATGGTCATTGCCACGCCGCTGACCAGCTTTTTGACAACTTTATTTTTGCGTTTGATAACTTTCGCCTGGTCGATTTTTGCATTTTCTGAAGTAACACCGTATGCTGATCCGTCAGTTGCATGTTCATATATTTTCGCTGAATTCAAAAGTGTTTTGGATGGAACACAACCCTCATTTAAACAAACCCCGCCGAGATTTCTTTTCTCGAACAGACAGACTTTCAAACCATTTTCACCGGCTCTTTGGGCTGCTAAATAGCCACCGGGACCGCCGCCAATTACTAAAACATCGTGCATATTTTATTGGCCTCTGTTTTCCTTTTTAAAATTCCACGGATAATTTAAGCATTATTGATAACCTTTCTCTCACTACAATAAATCTGGACTTATTCCAAATAAGAAAAGCTATCATAAAAACAAAAAAATATAAATATATACTTAATTAAAAATCTATAAATTTACAATCTGTCAATCACTCTTGTTTAGATTTTATCCTGTCTTTTTCGGATATTATTTTGATTACTTTACAAGGTTACATCTGCAACAGATAAATTTGCAGGAATGTCTTTTATTACAACACTTCCTACTCCAATAATTCCAATACGAACTTTTTTTTCATCTCTTCCCAACATTTACTTTTGCACTGTAAACTTAAAAATTAAGAATAGATCCGAAAATCACTCCTGTGGTTAGTTTTAAAATAATATTTATTTACTTTACTTCCCAGAGTTTCCAATTTTTGTCCATTGGATCTGTAATGACACAAGTTGTAGTCATTTTATAAGGCTTTCCTGAGCTTGCTGAAATATCAAATGCCTGCATTGCTTCAACAACATGGAGTGAAAGATCTGAACTAAGCCGGGATTTTCTATTATTTAACAATGCTACAGCCATATCCGACACACCAAGACCTCTCATATTGACATTGTGTGTAGGCTCGAAAGGAAACATTAAGTCAATTTCATTCAAACAAGATTCCGTATTTTCAATCATGGTAATGACCTTTGCCGGATGTGGTTCTTGCACTCTATCAACAATATCTTTTAGTTTTTCACCATCAAAAAATTGTACAGGACCTGAAAAATAATTCGGATCAGGAGCCGTAATGCTACCTTTCGTTCCATAAAATTCTAAGAGAGGCAAAGATGAATTCCAAATGTCAAAACTCATCGTTACTGTACCTGTTGCTCCATTACATAACTTAATAATAGCTGTATAGTGTGTGGATACTTCAGTTTGTTGCATTTTTCCCAAAATGTTCCGCATTGGACGTCCTGAGGTAGCAAAACATGATATTTCTTCAATCGGTCCTAATAAGTAAATCAAAGCAGTCAAATAATATGGTCCCATATCCCAAACCGGCCCACCACCTTTTTGATAATAAAATCCCGGATTAGGATGCCATAACTCATGACCTGAAGAAGTCATGTTTGCAGTAAATCCTGTGGGTTTACCGATTTTTCCACTATCAATAAGTGATCTTACTGTTTGTATTCCGGATCCTAAAAAAGTATCAGGTGCACTAACGCACATAAGATTTCTTTTGTTCGCTTCTTCAACCAATTCTTTTGCTTCATCAGTTTCTAAAGCGAGCGGTTTCTCACAATACACATGTTTATTCGAATTGAGAATTTGTTTGTTTATTGAATAATGTGCCATAGGAATTGTTAAATTTAATACAATACTAATATCGGGATCTGCAAGAAGTTCTTCTGTACTACATGCTTTTACAAAATCATATTTTTCTGTAACCTCTTTCGCTTTTTCCGGAAAATAATCCGACACCGCAACTAATCTGAGATTTTTATAATTTTGCACAATATTTTCTATGTACACATGACTGATTGTGCCACAGCCTATCACACCTACGTTAATGAAACTATTCATGATCTTCCTCCAAAATTCTATAGTTGTTGAATTGATATTAGGTTATCTGATATATTTTACTTTGTTCGTAATTTGCTAAAATATTTTGGCGAGTTAATACTTTTTCATTAAAAATCTAAAAATCGCTTCTATTGTTTCTGTATGATTTATGAATAACTAATAAGAACTGATACACTGTACCTGATAATACAATAATATATCATTTTGTGTATTTCTTTTCAAACAAGGTTTTCCTATCCCCTGAAATTCAGCTTAAAAAATATAACATTTAGTATAAAAAGACTTTCTAAATAGTTTTTCAACCATCTAATCTCCGAGGCTACAATACTATCATGATCGATAATTCCGGCAGTACATAAACCGGATTTCGCCTAAACATAGACCATAGTAGTTGGAGAATACATCGAGAATGAATACGTCGTGTGAACTTTGTGCTATGATTTAATTAAATTTAAGTCTCTAATATAGGTAAAATAAGAGCTATATTTAAACAACATAGGGAAAGAAATAAGAACTATCTTCAACTTTGCCAATAATTTGTCTATCAACAAAAATTAAATATAAATCCTATCTTTGTTTTACTGCGGAGGATCTATGTTGGAAAAAACTATTTTCAATCTATTAGTTCGTATTTTTCTACTAATAGCTTTAGGATATTTTATCAAACGAAAAAAATTAATTGACAATAACATTCAAAAATCTCTGTCCCGATTATTAATTACTGTTTTTTTACCTGCAAATATTATTGCTTCTGCAAACAGTCCTTACAATGTGGATATGATTGAGGATTTCAAATCTGCTGCATCTGTTTCACTTATATATTACATTGTTTCTTATGTCATTCTTTTATTTGTTTTACGTAAACTACCAAACAAAATGAATCGAGATAAACAAAACATTTTCCTCACCAGCGTAATATTCCCTAACGTTGGTAATATGGGGTATCCGGTAATTGCCAGTTTACTTGGTGACCAAGCAATGATTATTGCTGTTATTTGTAATCTAATTTGGCAATTAGTTTTTTTCACAATCGGTATATCTATTTTAAAAGATGAGAAATCAATTAATCTTATAGATGTAATAAAAAATCCGTTAACACTCAGTGCCGTTCTTGCTTTAATTCTATATTTTTCCCCTTTCCGGTTGCCTGAAGCAATATATTTACCTTTATCAGATGTTGGAAAAATTGTTACACCAATCTCTATGATCTTAATCGGAGCAATTTTAAGTGACATATCATTAAAATCATTGCTTAATGATCAAGCTAGTTTTGTTGTAGCGGGGCTGCGTCTATTGGTTATTCCGATTTCAGTAATCTTTATTTTGAAACAACTTAATATTTCAATATTATCTTATCAGACAATTGTTATTTTATTTGCAATGCCTACCGCATCAACTGTTACAATTCAAGCAACACTTTATGATAAGGAACCTGCTTTTGCTGCACGAATTACTTCACTAAATACCGCTTTATTTGCATTATCCTTTCCGTTAATCCTGTATTTGATGAATTTGTAATCCCTCAGTTTTTTATTTCTAGTTGTAGAACAGAAAACAGGATTAGTGAATTTTTTTACCACATTCTCTGCAAAATGTATCATTAGGCCCAATCTTATTACCACAATTTCCGCAAAATAAGATTTTTTCTTCCGCTGTTGATAAGTCATCTTCCTGCTTTTGCTTATATTGATCATTAAATTGAGTTTGCAATTTTGAATTATCAGCATCTTGATTTGGCTTAAATTGCTGCTCCGTTTGGAAGATTGTTTGTTGTACGACAACTTGATCCGCCGCTTTTTGTGGTTTTTCTACTTGTACTTGTTTTTGTTGTTGTGCTTGTTGCTGTTTTAGTCTTTGTTTTTGTTCTTTTAATTCTTTTTTATGTTGTTTTTTATTCTTCTTGATACGTTTTTCGGTTAAAATTTTATTGTTATAATTTTTGATTAGTTGGCGACGCTCGGACCTTTTTGGATATGCATATTTGATTAATGATTGTTTTTTGTGTAAGGATAATATTACAAGCAAAAGAATTATCATTAATATGACAATCACAGATATTAGAATATAAACGAAAGTATTTGATACATAATTAACTATTGTTGATAACAGAACACCTTGAGTCGACATGTTAATAACCTCTCCTGTTTCAGAAATACTGATTATTCCTTTAGCCATTCCACTTTGCCAGTGATAGTAGCTACCTACTGTTAAATTATCAAATTGAACTTTTCCTTTATCGGATACCGGTGCACTGGAAACGAAATTACCTTGACCATCAAGTATGCTCACGGTATATCCGCTTAATCCCTTACCCAGCATTAAAGTTGTCGGCACATTTTCTTTAATTTCAAAAGAATCGACTGTTTCAATAATTGCACCCGAAACTTCAGAGGATTCAGAAACTCTCTTGTAGGTTCCCCCTGTATCTTCCGCCAAGTTTTTCAAAAAATCTAAAGCCTGTACATCATCACCAATCGCAATTGAATATACTGACCAAAAAGCTTGATCCGGCAAAACGGTATCTATTGTGGAATATTCTTGATCAATAGATATTGAAGTTGTTTTTAGAATATTCAAAATGTCATCATAAGTGTAATTGGTATTTGGTTCAGGATCTAAAGCAGGCGCATCGCCCATCAAAATAATAAATTTAGAGCTGTTACTACGCCAATTCATTCTGCAAGCAGTCATCAAACCGGAAAATACTGTTTCCGCATCATCTCCACCATAACCTAGACCTACATCATCCAAACTCCTAGAAATCATATTTGCATCATTAGTAAATGGCATTAAAATTTCAGAAGGATAATCGGCAGGATCACCGGTTCTTTCCGGGAAATCCCGATATGATACAAATGCAATTCTATAGTTTTCAGATTTATTCTGAACTGCTGTAATAATTTCCGAAATGCTGTTTTTTACATCTGCTATATCATCTTCCATTGATCTGGTGGTATCGATCACAAAACATAAATCCAAACCGGATCTCGAACCTGATACTATAGGAACATTATCTTCACTTTCAGTATTAAGTGCAATGTCCGCCGCAGCATCTGCTTGAATTAATGGTTTGCCATGTGTCTCATCATATTTATAATCGCCGGTTGCTGTATTGACAATTATATTCTTTAATTGAGGTCCGGTTAAATCCGGATTCAGTTGTAACAATAATCCCGCTAAACCGCTAACGTGCGGTGTAGCCATAGATGTGCCCCTCTTAGATACAACTTTGCCGTCCCAAGATAAACTATAAATATCCTCACCCGGTGCCACCACATCCACTCGCTCTCCGATTCCCGAAAAGCTGGAATAACGCATCGCAGAATTCTGATCAAGACCGACCGAACCCACTACAATAATTCGAGATTTGATCTCATCGTCAGTAATTTTACTGAAACAACTTGCCCATTGTGCATCAGATAAAATTGATTCCGATTTTTTTAACCAAAAACGGCACGGTGGGATTCTGCCAGAATGCAAATAGTATCCGTAGTAACTTGCTTCATCTGCATAGAATTTTTGATTAGAAGTGTTTCCTGCAGCAGCACAAATTAAAAAATCGTGACCATTATCAATCAGTTTTTTAAGACCTTGTCCGACAATATTATTCATATCTTCAATCAGCTTGATCGCTGATTGATTACCCTTTTGAGCTGCAATGATAATCTCATCTCGAAATCCTGCGGAATAGTTAATAACTTTAATCTTTTCGTCCACCACCATTTTATGAATAATGGCTAAGACATCAGAAGTAGCACTAAAAAGATCACCGCTAATTAATTTATTATTGGTACAAACCCCTGATACTGCGGTTTTATTATTAAATGTCGCTGCCATCGTACCGGCAACATGCATACCATGATTTGATTTCGAATTTTTGTTTTCTGCTACACCTTGTTCTAGGTGAACCACTTCTTTCAAATCCGAAGGTGAACTTTCCAAAGGCGTATCAATAATGCCTAGATTTACTGTATTATCTCCCGTAATTTTTGGCCATGCTTGAGGTGCCCGTATAGCTTCTATACCCCAATTTCTACCTTCCGGTTTTTCTGTCCATTCTACTTCAACTGTTTCATCATCACTCCACGGATCATTGGGAATCAAGAACTTTGTTTCTTGCTCAACTATTTCATTGAGATTTATCATGTCAAAAAGATTTGAATCTTCCAAAATGGTTAATAATTTTTCTATTGCAGCATAATCCTCATAACGTGAGAAATAAACTCTGTATAGCTGCATTGCTTCAAGATGCTCAACTATTTCACCATTATATCGCTCAACTAAATCTATAACTTGTTGGTTCGTCGTAGTATTTTTAGAAAATAGTAAAACCTCACCTTTTAAAAATTTGCGTCCGCTTACCGGATCTACTGTCATTTCTTCTTCTGCCGGAAGCTCTGAGCAATATGGCTGATCATCTTCACCAGTATATTTGATTGCTTCTGAGCTATCAGGACCATAATCTTTCAGCATAAAATGAGCAAGAGTTATACATAGCAAAAAAAGTATCAGCAATATTAATATTGTTGTAAGAATTTTTTTCACTATAACTCCTGCTCAATAAACAGTCTATTGAAATAAAACTTTCAATTATCTCTTACAATTTCACATTCTTAACAAATGATCTGTGATTTCAATTATAGATTAACCCAAGCAGCATCTTTTTCGCTACTTTTTACACATGCATGAATAAACTTTACACCTTCAATGCCATCTTCAATTGACGGGAAATCGCGATCTTCTTTTGAAAGTTCTTCTCCATTTGCTTTTTTCAAAATTGCACCTATCCAATTTTTATAGATGTTTGCAAAAGCGACATACAAACCTTCTGGGTGGCCGGTAGGCAAACGATTTATTTTCTGAGCTACATCAGATAAATAAGCCATACCCCTATGATATATTTGAACAGGTTGTCCTTTTTTCGCCACAATAAGGGTATTTGGCTCTTCTTGAACCCATTCAATAGATCCTTCCGTACCGAATATTCTCACAACTAAACCGTTTCTATATCCAACACAAACCTGTGAAGAACAAAAAACTCCGTGTGCACCGTTTTCGAATTCTACCAGAATATTTGCATTTAAATCTAAAGGTTGTCCGAAATAATCCAGTTTGGCAGCAACTCTTTTCAAACGTAATCCTGTAATATACGAAACTGTATTCTCAATATGACTTCCAATATCTCCAACACAATTGGAAATTCCGGCAATCTCAGGATTTTTGCGCCAAGAAGATAACTTAGTTATTGTTTGATCTCCCTTTCCGATATCATCGACAAGATATTCTTGGAGATATTCAGCGTTTACATTGATAATATCCCCGATATGTCCACTTTGAACCAGTTCGCGTGCTTCTTTGACCAGATTGTTTCCTGAATAAGAGTAGTTTACACAAAATAGTAAGTCTTTTTCTTCGACCAGAGACTTTAGATGCTCTGCTTCACTTATTTCAAAACATAATGGTTTTTCACATAATACACTAATTCCATTTTCAAGGAATGCTTTTGCTATTTCATAATGAGCATTGTTCGGTGTGGAAATTGTAACAAAATCAATTTTATCCTCTCTTGCTCCTTCTTTTTCTGCCATCTCTTGATAATCTGAATATACGCGATTCGGATCTATTTGATAAAATTCTCCGCTCTCCTGATTTTTTTCTTTATTACGGCTAAAACAACCTGCACTTAAGCAAGCCAAACCGTCAAAACCGGCTCCTACAGTATGAACTGCTCCGATAAATGAATCTAAACTTGCTCCAACTATTCCGTAACGCACAATTTTCTTCATGTTATTACTCCTTAGTTAGCAATGGCTTCATCAAACTTGATGTCTGAAGCTGGGAAATCAACTTTCTTAACAAATTCACAAGCTTCCGTTGCTCCGGCAATACGATCCATACCGGAATCTTCCCATTCAACAGAAAGAGGACCTTGATAATCATAAGCATTCAACACACGAATGATTTCTTCAAAGTTAACATCTCCATGACCTAAAGATCTAAAATTCCATCCTCTTCTGAGATCACCGAAATCAATATGAGAGCCTAAAAGACCGGAACGGCCATCAAGAGTTACCGCTGCATCTTTCATATGTACATGATATACTCTGTCTATAAAATCTTTTAAATAAACATGAGGAGTTACTCCTTGCCAGATCAGATGACTAGGATCAAAATTTAAACCAAATTCAGGTCGTGAGCTAAATACTTCTAATAATCTTTCTGTTGAATAATAATCAAAAGCAATTTCTCCAGGATGAACTTCCAATGCGAATTTTATATTATTTTCTTTGAATACATCTAAAATCGGAGACCAGAGATCATATATTTCTTGAAATCCATTTTCGATCATTTCTTCTGTTGTCTGCGGAAAAGAATATAGATATTTCCAAATCGGAGAACCTGTAAACCCGGTAACAACATAAGCGCCTAAATTCTTTGCTGCCTGGGCTGAATATTTCATATACTCTATTCCCCATTTTCTGATTTCTTCAGGCTTATCCTTTAAATCAGCCGGTGCAAAATTATTCAGACGAGGATCATTATAATCTCCAACACATTGGCCTATTACATGTGCTGAGATAGCCTGACATTCTAAGCCATATTTTTTCAATAGTTCTTTTATTTCCAAAACATAATCCATATCCGTTGCTGCACGTTTAACATCTAAATGTTTACCTTGGCAAGCTATTTCTAAGCCTTCATAACCCATTTCTTTTGCTAATTTGCACATAGCCTCCATGTCCAAATCAGCCCATTGTGATGTCATAAGTGTAACTAATCTTCCCATAATAACCTCCTAAATAAAACATATTAATAAATTATTTTCAAAATAATATTTGTTTACTTGACTTCCCAAAGTTTCTAATTTTTACCTATCGGATCTATAATATAACTCTTCATCATTTTACAAGACTATTTTAAAATTACTGAAACACCAAATGCCTGTATTGCTTCATCAATCTTTTAAAGCAAGCAATTTTTCATAATATATCTGTTTATTTGAATTGAGAATTTGTTTGTTTATTAAACTATGTGCTATAAGAATTGCTAAATTTAGTACAATCCTAATTTTGGAATCTAAAAGAAGTTCTACTATACTATATATTTTATACAGAATCATCTTTTTTTACCTAGTTCTCCCTACTCCTTAGCAATTTAGATAAATACCACTTCTCTACAAATGCTGTACAACTTCAATAAATTCATTTGTAAATCTTTTCTATCGGCAAATCCACACTTTTTTATTGTTGTTCCCTTTAAACATCTAACCAATTCTTTGCATATAATACGCAAACAACTGTGAGAAAATCATACACTGTACCTGGTAATTTAACAAAAATATATCATTTTATACATCATTTTTCAAATACATGAATTGCAAGTTAAACTGAAATTAAATTTTATTCTGTTTTACAATTTACCATCTTTTTCCAGATGATCTTAACACTAAACTTAAATCGTGTTTAAAATTCTTGTGGATTGTCTTTGGTGACGATTGGGAGAATAGACTATAACATCAGGTTCGACTTTTGTTTTCAAAACGTAATTATGGTCATATCCACCAACCAGCCTAAGTTGCTCATAATCCGCTTCAATATCCTGACCAATCATTTTTGGAGTCCTAAAATCCAACGGTGTGTGGTCAACGGCTAAAAGATTTCCCGTTGGTATAGCTTCCGAAGTTATCTCAGTAAAATAATCCACATTTATTTTTAGGTAATGATTCAATATACTTTCAGAACCATCACCGTTTAAATTAAAGTAACTATGATTTGTTAGATTAGCAATACTGGCGGAAGGAGTTGTGGCTTTGTAATTAATAATAAGTTCACTCTTGTCTGTTAGTATATAATTCACAAAACATTCAACTTCTCCCGGATAATTGGAGTCTCCATCCGGACTGAAAAATCTAAAGGTTGAAGCATTTTCATATTCTATACATTCCCACACTTTATTCCAAAAACCTTTAGAACCTCCGTGAAGATGGTTTTTATCATCATTTTTTTCAACTAAACAGTTTTATGAAACCAATCAAATTTCCCGTCTGCTATGCGATTGCTATACCGACCAATAACACTTACAAAGCAGACAGGATTTTTTAAATACATATAAGGATCTTTATAACCAGGAACCACTTCCGTTTATTTACCATTACTATCCATAACCTTGAGAGACAATATTATACATTCTAGATTTAATACTTCCATGGGCATTTTTGTGTTGTTGGTGATAGTCTACTTACAAACTGTTTCACTACCAAATTCAAAATAATTCTTCTCTTTTAATTTTCATAATTAGCCCTTTTTTCCATTAACTTAAAAAGAGATCTAAATAAAACTCATATTATTTTTTTAGAATAATCAAAATTACTTAGATCTCTAATAATTAATAATCATTGCTTAAACAGTAAAATTATTAATTTGTATTTACATTGAAAAATTTTCTCATTAATCTAGTTCAAAAAGTTCAGGTCTCTCGCACTTACTCTCTACTTTATAATATTTTCCTTCATTTGAAGAAATATAGAAACCATGCAAAATCTCAAGTACATGGTAAGCAATATCACCACTAGCTCTATGATTTCTATTCTCAATTATAGAATTACACATATCTTCTAAACCAACACCTCTACTGTTACTATTATATTCGTAAATAACTGGTATTGAATTCCACTCAGTTGCAGGATTTCTAGGAATTGCATCAGGATATCCATTCCAATCTGATTGATCTTTATGCCTTAATAAAACATCTCCACCAAAAATATTTGGTCCACCTAAAGGATCTTCATCAACAATACTTAAAGTCCCCTCGCTTCCATATATCTCCAAATTTGGAAGATGAGAGTCCCATATATCAAAACTCGTCATCACATTTGCTATTAAACCGCTATCAAACTCTAGCGTTCCTGCAACGTGTGTGGGTACTTCAACATCTATTATCTCCCCTTTCAAAGGTTCACTTGTTATGGTTCTTTGGGGGAAAGAAATTTTTGCGTATCCTGCAACTCTATTAACAGAACCTAGTAATGTCACAAGTGCTGTTATATAATATGGACCCATATCAAACAATGGACCTGCACCTGTTTTATAAAAAAATTCCGGACCTGGATGCCAGATTTCATGCCCATGGCAAGCCATAAATGCCGTAGCAGCGACTGGCCTTCCAATCCAACCATCATCTAAAATTTTTCTTATCGTCTGCAATCTTCCGCCTAAAAAAGTATCAGGCGCACACCCAACCTTGAGTCCTTTTTTATTTGCAACATCTAAAATCCTTTTTCCATCTTCTAATTCAACAGCTAAAGGTTTTTCTGAATAAACATGTTTACCAGCATTTAATGCAGCTATCATAACGTCTGCATGAGATCCCGGGTTGGTTAAATTCAACACTAATTCTATATTATCGTCTTTAAGAATTTCTTCTACCGTACAAGACTTGGAAATATTATATTTTTCCGCCTGCAATTTAGCTTTATCCTGAATTAGATCTGCACATGCAATAACTTCCATAACATCAGATTTGGCTATATTCTGAAAATAAATATCACTTATAACCCCACAACCAACTAAACCAATCCCTATTTTTTTCATAAAGTATTTCTCCTTAATTTTATCAAAATATTTCTGTGCTGAATTCAAAGCAAACCGTGAATTATGTTTGATTTGTCAACTAATTTTTAAAAATTAACCTTTTCATACCATTTGCATACCAAAATAAAAATCAATCACAATTCAAATTATGAATTTTTTATATTTTATGCAAATCAATTAATCAATCTCAGATTTTGACGCCCACAGAAAGCCTCTGCGCTGCAGCTCAGAAACTTGGTAGATGTCAAATATTGTATCTACATGTCCCATAGATTGGTAA